>NZ_QFFX01000100.1:0-6023 GCF_023522295.1 Prevotella sp. TCVGH
CCGGAGGCGCGAAGCCTCCGAAGAGCGGCATCCGACTTGTCTCCGTGTGTTAGCCTTTGCAAACATAGTAACTTATATTCTACATCGCATAAAGAATAACTCAAAATGGCTGCAAGAATTGGATAAAGCAGAGCATAGGAGTCGAAGATGTATCTACCCAATACCCATACCCAAGGATTATAATCAAAAGTTATTACCGGATTATAGATATCATCAGCATGTTTATGCAAAACATATATATCGACGCATAAAGTCATGAACAAAGGAAATAGCAAGAAAAGCCAAATGGCAATATTAAATCTTAATTTATAGTGTTCACTTTTAAGAATAGTAAAGAACGATATAGGTTTCATAAGTCGGTTTTTATTAGATGAAGGAATACAGACTCCAAATTTTCTTGGTATGTATCTGCAAATAAAATTTGAATGTGGTTTTGTTGCATTAATTTTTTAAAACTGTCAAAGGAACCATCTTGCTCTATTTCTATAATAAGCGTTGCTTCAGAGATCCTTTTTGTGGGAATCAAGTGTTCTTTACATATCTTCATGCATCGTTCCAGTTGGTCCGTATGTATTAAATAAGATTGCTTTTTCTGATTGAGTAGACTATTAATTTCTCCTTGAAACAATAATCTTTTATTATTTAATATTCCGATGTGTGTGCATATTTTCTCCATTTCAGCTAAGATATGTCCTGAAATGAAAATAGTTTTTCCTTTACTTTTAAGTTTGAGCATTAGCTCTCTCATTTCAAAAACACCTTGAGGATCTAGTCCATTGAGTGGTTCGTCAAGAATGAGTAATTTAGGATTATGAAACATTGCCATCGCAATTCCCAAGCGTTGTTTCATTCCTGTAGAATATTTTCTAACTTTTTTGTCTTTATCTTTAGTCAAATTCACAAGCTCTAGAACCTCTTGAATGCGTTTTTGTCCACAATGATATAGTATATCCAAATATTTTAGATTCTCATAGGCACTCAAATCTGCATAGAAGAATGGATGTTCAATCAAGCATCCTATATTTTGAAGGATATGCAATCTGTTGGAATGAAATTCTTTTTTATTGAAAAATACCGTATTTATTTTAGTTTGCTCCAATCCTAAAAGTATCTTTATCGTTGTTGATTTACCCTCTCCATTCTTGCCTAAGTATCCATAAATGGAACCTTCTGGAATCTTCAAGTTAATGTCTTCTAATACAGAATGATTTCTGTAGTTAAAAGTGAGATGGCTAGTTTCAAGTATATTCATAATCAACACTTTCTTTTAAAATTATTCGTATTTATCCTTAATTCCGCAACACGATTATATAAACTTTTTAAGTACCTGAGCAACAAAAAGTTGCTCAGGATTTTGCCATGTCAGAATTTTCACTTAGTGTTGCAAAAAAAACAAGAGAATCCGACGATAGACTTGGCGAAGATACAAATTAAATCTGAGAGACTCACTCCTTTTGGGGGATTATTTTCAATCATGGAGCAATTTGACTCCACATTATCATCTATTGTGTATTGCCTCAAGTCACATTGTGGGGTAAGGGGATATTGTAGGCAGAAGTGGGTGCTTCAAGTTCAAATTATCTGCAAATTCAGTAATGAGAGGACGCGTAAACGCAATAACGACGTTCAAGGGCTTAGTTGCGGATTTGAGGAAGTATTAAAAGTAGAATTCCACAAATCAATCAAAAAGTCAATGAATTTAATTACCTTTGGGGTAGATAACATTTGACTTTTTCTTTCATCATAATCGGAATAAAATTTTCCATAACCGCAATACTCACATCTCAGATTGCACGCATCCGTCACTTCAAAAGTTACTTGAGGAGTATTTGCTAAACATTTCCTTATGTCATCAGGCTTTAAGTATTCTTTCATAAATAATTACAGTTAAGTCCTTTTACTTGTATTTATTCTATCTCTATGGGATTATAAGAGATGGAAGCATTCTTTATTTCTTTATTGGCTGCGTTAAATACTTTAACTCCTGCTTGATTTAAATAAAAAATAGGATCATGATAGATACTTTTCTCAAATTTCAGATATTTCTCTCTACTTATACTTTTGTAATTCCATTTCCATAACTTAATAGTCTCTTTTCCCAGCGTATTCTCTATACCAATACAAGTAAAATCATATTGACTTGTTTCATCATGTATCTGAAGGATAAGGCCAGGCAATCCGCTAAACTTATAGGGACCCTCGCTTATTGGAATTTCAGATGTAAACCACGCAACATAGTTGCGTCCTCGGAATGAGCATTTGGCTTTTTGACACGTATAGCCCAATATTTTCTTTTTTTCTATGTCAAGCTGCCAATTGAAATTAATAGGATAAGGCTCTATATACTGATATACTTCCTTCATCATATTCCGACAATTTATGGTGATTTTTTTTAATTTATACTCCTTGAAGACCTCTATTGGCATTGCCTTTTTTCCACTCCCAGAGGGAATTACTTGTGAACCTTTTCTGATCCAAGCTGTTGCAGTAGAGTCGGCTAGATAAGTATAATTGCTGTATGTTTTGGACAAATTCTTCCCGATTAACAGAATCTGTATATCATCGAAATATTCTTTGCCATGCCTGTCCTTGGCTTTCAACTGATAAATAACTTTCACATTAGCAGTATCTTTTACTTCAAATTTATTGGTTAATTGAAAAGATGCCCCTCCTCCCCATTCATCAACGTTATCCGTCTTCAGAACTTGTGCATTTGTAGTCAAAGAGAACAAGACCAATATGGCAATCGCAATTTTATTCATCATTAATGTTGTCGTTATTTTGAGTGAAATTTAAATCCTATCAGTCTAAGTCAATTATAAGCTTAGACTGATAGGTGTTAAGAGTTATTTACAGGGATGTGGGTAGCCTACGCTCGTGTAATTGTGATCATAGTTTGCATCCCTATTGGCGGCTGTGGATGAACCACCATGATCAGCATAACGACTAGCACAAAGACAGCAATTACCACCTTTCAATTCTTTCATTTCACGATTAGCCAAACTATTTTCAGCCAATTTATTCAGTTTGATTTTTTTGAGTTTCATATAGTTGTTACTTTTTATTGTTATTACTTTTATGAATTAATTGTATCGTTCCCAAGCGTTTTCGTCATGTCATAGTCCCTGCTAATGGAACGACAAACCATAAGCAATCAGCAAGGGCTAAATGGCTCAAATTGTTTTTACACAAAAAGTGAATGTCATTTCTGATTACGTTCATAATCTATATATAGATTTTGTTTATAACAGTTTAAATCTAACTTTTAGCATCACAGACCTTGGCCGAATGTCATATTCGGAATAATAAGAATTTAATGAGCCGTAAGAAGCCGAAACATATTTCTTCGTGTTGAAGATATTTGTCCAGTCGAGCGAATATCGAATACCTTTGCTCACAAATGTCAACCCCAAGTCTGCAAGCGTAAAACTTTTGTCGCCTTGGATGGCATTGTTATAATAATGTTCCAATGAACCATTAAGATTGATGTTGAACGGGAGCGAAATATCGACAACAGCTCGCTGCTTGATCGACTGTATCGGTTTGAAATTTTCTCCCGAACTAATCTTCCCTCTATTACGTCCCCACGATATTTTATATTCTGTGAGAAACCAGTGGAATGGCTTTAAGTTTACCGATGTGCTTGCATTTATCCATTGACTCTTGTAATTCACCAATTTATTTTGACGCAGTTGGTCAATTACAGCTCTTCCCCACGAAGCCTCTGCCGAAAGAACCAAAGCTTTCCAATTAAATCCTTTGCTCATTCGTCCGCTTACCGAAAAGGAATTACCATCATTGGGTTGCATAGCCACCTGAGTTACGGATAATTGTCCATCGAAAGTCTGAGCATACATACCCTCGCTATGATCGTGACTGAATGAAATGTCTCCACTTGCGAAGAACATATTTAAGACGTTTTTATAGGATAAGCCGAGCGAAGCTATCAAACTGCTGGTATCAAACAGCCGTGCATTATATCTGTTGATAGTGCGATAGTTTTGCAGAATATAGCCAGGATAAAGAGTCATCAGTCCCGGTGTTAGGGTATAATATCCCGCAGCACCGTTGGCTTCCAGCTGATTGGTGAAACGATACCGAGCCATCAGCGATGGTTGAAAATAGAATTTATCGATGTTCTGCATTTTACGTTTTGTTTGTGGGGCATTGATAACAGTATATTGGTAGGTAACAGGCATAGAGAAACTGATTTTCAAATTATCTCCGTTGTATGCCACATCAAGTGAAATGCCGGTATTGACGCGTGTCCAATTGATATCATTTCGCATGTCGTCATTCAAAACAGCATGAGTGGCGTTATCATTAGCCGTTATTTCCATGACGGAATGCAGTCTTTGATGTTCTATTTTGACATTTGCCGTTGGACTGAACCGTACATTACCGAACACAACTGCCGAAAGAAATGAGAATCTGCTGTCTGATGCGAAAGCGTTGTAGCGCACGCTTTGTGAAAGAGCTTTGTATTCATTGCCTGCGTTTATGAGGTCAGGATACAACCCCGGGGTAATGCGCAAGTGATGCGGTTGTGTGCGAAAAGCATTTCGAGATATCAGCTCTATGCCTCTTTCATTTTCCTTCCGCTTGATCCAATGTGTAACATTATTGGCGAAAAAACTCTTGCTGTTCAGTCGTTGTCCAATCAACTGTCTTGTATTGACCTCACCCGAATCGTCATTCCAGCTTCCCGATACATTGAGATAATTGTTGAAATAGTTGCGATCCTTGTTCAAGTTGTATCGAAATTCAGCTTCAATGTTATTGGTTCTGTTTCGGGTCGAAATATCTTCTTCGATGATTCTCGTGTCTTCGCCTGGCAACACGTATGATGTTCGGGCGAAACTGTGCCGTTTATCTTTATTGTTGTAATAAATAAGATTAGTGCTTATTTCCGCATCATTTTTCAACTTGAACAGATTGTTTGCCGTAATAGCATGTGAAGTATTGAAGTTGTATCGTTCAAAACGTATGGATGGTGGCGACGGTTGTTGCACACCGGTCATTTGCAATTCTCCGATGGGATTATTGGCAGTAAACGAGCGCAGTTCTTGGTTTACATCTGTACCATTATTGTTGGTTTTATAAGTGAACAGGTGCTGGCGTCCTTTGGTGAAATACATCCCGGTGAGTTCTTCCTGCCAAAGCAAGTGTTTATCGACGCCCAATCCCAACATGGCCATTATGCTAAAAACACCTTTCCTGCCTTCCTTGATTTTCAGGTTGATAGCCGCTTCATTAGAGAACTGTGATTTTTCCAAAGCTTTTATGGGCTGGTGATTTTCAAATACCTGCACAGTTGCTATGTCATTGGCAGAAAGATTGTTTGTCGCAATACGATAACGACCTTGCAACATATCAAGGTTTTCAATATAAAACTTATTGATAGGTTTGCCCTTGTAAGTGATTTGTCCACTTTCTTTCACATCAATACCCGGCATTTTTTTCAACACGTCGCCGATAACCAAGTCTTTCTTATCTTTGAAAGCTGCGACCGAATAATTGATAGTGTCTTTATTGCCCCATATTTTATTAGATTTCACGACCACTTCCCGAAGAGAAACACTCCCTTCTTCTGCTATAAAATCTACGGTTTGGCTCTTATTTTCAACGTGTTTCGTTTGTTGCTTGATGTTTATTGCAGATATATTGATTAGTAAATATGGGTTATCTCCTTTGTAAGAAAGTTTGTAATTTCCTTTTTCGTCCGTGAAACAATAACCTATAATACTGCTGTCTGCCGGAAGCATCAGCCGTACGGATATATCGGATAGTCCTTTATGGTTTTTATTGACAACCCTTCCGATAATATCTGTTTGAGAAAATGCAGGAAGGAGAATACGAAATAGCAATAGCCACCACAAGAATATTTGTTTATAATAACAATAGTCAACCATACGCTTAAAGTTTTACAATCCTTAATTCCGCAATACTATTATAAATTAAACTTTTTAAGTACCTGAGCAACAAAAAGTTGCTCAGGATTTTGCTATGTCAGAATTTTCACT
>NZ_QFFX01000101.1:0-5922 GCF_023522295.1 Prevotella sp. TCVGH
ACGTTGTTTCATACTATAAAGGTACAAAAATATGATGAAATGAGCAAACTTTGAACAATGAGTTTTGCAGAGGTCTCTTACCAAGTAAGCCGCAATCCAAATGGTACTGTTATGATGAACGGATGCTCTGTGCGGTAGGTTTCAAGGTCACTGCCATTCCAGAAGTAATAGAACATGTTAGGTTCTAAATACAGACTGAAAGGCTTGAATAGCCTATACTGAACACCGATACCTAAGTTCACAGACCACTGATAACGTGGCTTGATGTCACCCTTTAACGTGTAGGACGAGTCAGACGTTATGATATACTTCTTATCAAGTGAACTGTGAACTGGCATCTCGAATGTTACTCCACCAGTCGTATAGGCATTGAATCGTCCCTTGCTCCATATACGATAGGTCAATTGCAATGGTATGCCCACATAATCAATCTTCTGGGTCTTCAACAAGGTCGCACCATGAAACTCACTCTCAAAATCAGACTTCATTCTTGTGTAAGTCAATCCCGTGCCAAAAGTCCAATGGGAACTTAGTTGCTTGTTGAGCGACAAACTAAAGGTTTTGGGGCGGTAGTGGTGCGCCTTCTCACCTAAGGATGCGTTGTCTTCTGTTGCATTATTCTGTGCTATCCATGACATTTTTGCCCTCTCGACAGAATCCATCAGTGCATTGTTCCGAACCAAATAATTTACATAATCATCCCATGTATATAATTTGGCCGAAGCCCCACCGTTAGCGTAATCTACTACTGATAGGTAGTTCAAATTGGACATGGCTCCATTTGCTCCGGCATTAGATGAATAGCCGAATTTAAATGTCCATGGGTATTTCTTCTTATTGCTGACACTAGGCGACATACTTTCATTCAATGCCATCATTTTTTCTTCGGTAATTTGTGGAATACGAAGCACGGAGTCTTTGGTGCTGATACCCTTTATAACCAATTGTTTCTGTATAGAATCCACATGGAAAACTACAGTCTGCTGCTCGGATTCTACACTATCTGTTATCATCCGTGAAGAAATCTTTTCAGTAGAGGTAGCCATTTCTGCCAAGGCACGTTCATCATTATTATTGGTACTTATACTTGATGGGATGGAATATCTTGGTTGCACTATCTTTTGAGAGGCAGATTCTTTTAGAACCCGTCCTGGCAGCTCCTTATGAGTGGTTACTGCTGTTTGCTTGTGTTCAGAAGTTCCAACAGTTTTGTCCTTCGTTACGAAATAGATATAGACAGGTATCAGAATTGGAAGCAAGAAGAGCATCCAATAGTTCATCAGTATGGTCCGCAACATTTTCTTTGCTCGAACCAACTGAGAAGATGAACTGTGAGGATTGATACCAAGCAGTTCTCCAATTTCCTTATGGGAAAGACCATCCAGAACCGAGAGTTTGAATATCTCCCTGTTCCCCTCCGGTAACGACTCTATTGCCGACAGCAATAGTTCAAGTTCTATATTCTTTTCTTCCTCGTCTTCTTCGCTCAAAAATTCTATGCCCAGACTAGACAGAGGAATGTCATCCTTCTCTGTGCTTTGCAGGTACCTTAGAGAAAGGTTCCTTACAATGGTGATCATCCATCCCTCCAATTTTGAGTTGTCTTTCAGCGATTTGATGGAGGTGAAGATGATGATGAACGCATCATGCAAAATATCTTCTGCCGTGCTTTCGTCTGTCACATAATGCTGGCATATCCGCAATAATCTGTCGGAATATGCCTTGTATAAATTTCCGAGAGCTTTCCGTTCTCCCTGTTTACATGCGTTTATATCAACATCTACTTTCATAGATATACTTTTCCTTTTTATTAAAAGGAGCAGATTGTGACTAAAAGACTGCACGAATTTTGAAACTTTTTTTTGAAAAACTTGAAAAAGGCTCAAATTTATGACTAGTGGCCTATTTTTAAGGGCGAATAATCAACAACAAGAGCACTATTGCAAAGTTCACCTCCCGTCATAAAGGAAACATTGGATTGCGTATTTTGATACCTGTAACAAACGATGGTCAATGGCACATCTAAGGAATTATAATTTGTCTGAAGTCATGAAGTAATTTCTCCATTCTTTTCATCAATTCCTTAAAGGGCTTGGCTTCGCCATATATATATCCATCTACCATATTTGTCTCATAGTCCAGACGATAGGCTTTCAGAACCTCATTTCGGGGGATAAAATCAATACTTGTCGGATAATCTTTGTCATAGTCCACATATCCCAAATGATAGAAACGACGACGATGTTCTACGATAGCCTTATAAAGGTTGCCATCGTTCAGTGACTTCTGGCCAAACTCTGTGTCCATCAATCTATCTAAATCATAGAGATGCCGGGACATACGCAATGTTCTTGGTTCTTCCTTTTGAAGCTCCTCACTAAGAAGCAGTGCCTTCTCCAAAAATGTTCTTGATGGTGTTACAGTCTTGATAGATGCTGTCATTTCATCATCCTCCTCAGGGAACTTATCGAAGACAAGAGAGTGGATGTCGCATTTCTCATTAGGCTCAGACATAGATAGACAACTGATTTCTATTTTAACCCTCGCATCAATAAGTCTCATGCTGGATGGGAAAATACTTTCATAATTGACGAATATTACCGTTGGGTCACTGTCATGATCTATAGGCTTGGGAGGTTCCCCCACCATCGTTTCATTCTTTACAGTATATCCTTCAATTCCCATTTTCTGAAGTTCCACATCCAGTTCTGCTGAAAGTGTCCCATGAATATAATCTCGCGACGCTTTTCTTAACTTCTTTACCTGGTTGTTGTTCTCACACTTGGCAAATTGCAGGTTAAGGATTTTTTCAAAAAAAATTCTGTCAATGGAGATGTCGATATCTTCACTGAAACGGTTAATAAGATTCCATCCTTTACTCAAAGAAGTTCCACCCTTGAAAAGAAGCCATTTCCCACAAGATGTGTTAAACAGGGCTTTGAGGACTACTGTCACCCACCAATCCTTCTCTATCGCATTATCTTCGATATTATGATCTTGTGCGACTGATTGTATCATTGAGATCCTCTCATCAATGCTATGATTCTGCCAACTGCTCATGATTCTTATTGTTTAGGATGTTTATTATTTTTCTTCTTATCCATGCAGGCATGACTTTTAAGTCTTCCGACATGGTATCGTCCTCTGGATATTTACTCAATATCACATTGATTGCACTTTCCCACTCGCCATTATAGTTTCGTTCACCGATAGCTTTCATGGCTTGTACTAACAGACGTGTGACCTTTCCCTTCAATGCGAAATTCTTGGGCACTCCTCTTTTGAACGTGATGGTTTTATTGCCACACTTGATTTTTCTTGCAGACCCACTGGTGAGAAAAACAGGGGTCATGGTAACTTGTTCGGACAATCCGAGCATATTCAGCGCGGTGCTACCAGTAGGGAGAATCTCTGCATTATCTCTTTCTGCAATAGCACGAGCAATATCCTCGGTAGTTGGATAAACAACACCGAATTTGGTTTCCTTTGTTTTTAGGTATATACCACGAGATAGCCTTAATAACAATCCCTGCCGGACAAAATCTGACAAAATTTTGCCAACATACTCGTCGTCGTATTCTGGGAAACTATTATTAAAAAACAGAGTACCGGTGTTTGCTTTTTCAATACAGTTCCTAAGAATATCAACAACCTTCTTTTCTTCTTTGTTTATTAACATATATTAAGTCGTTTATTTTTGCAAAAATACCGAGTATTTTCCAAACACCCAAATTCTTTGAAGTTATTTTTATTTGGGTTGATCATTTCCATTCCATTTCAGAATATCATTTTGCAAGTGATACGAATATAATGGCAAGCAGTGTGTGTTCTTACTGGAAGATTACCAATAGAAGTAGTATGTAGTTTTTAAGTAGTAACTGGATGCTTCTCTTACTAACTACGCTACAAGATTTTTTCTTTCACCGTATTATACCCTATTGTAGTTATGTAGTAAGATATAATCAGTGAAAGAAAAAAGCGTATTACCATCAGTTATCCATGTTGCCTATCAGGAATATCGGTGTTATTATGGATGCTGGTTTCTGCAGCTTCTGACAGATGTACTTTCTGAACAAATGCGCTTCCGTGTTGTCTAACAGAAAGGACAGAGCGATGATGATAGAAAGCGGATAGAGCGGTGCATAGCCTTTGAGCGGTCCATTGATAACGACTTCTTCCTCGTCAGCAACTCTTTCTTCGGGATGCAGGTTGGAAGATTTCATAATTGTCTGAAGCCTATGGTTGAGTTTCCTCCATGTTACCCCAAAAAACTCACAAGTTCACTCTCTGTCATGGCTATCTCTCCGTTTCCTTTGCAAATGACTTGCATTTTGCTGCCCCAATCAAAATAGCTGCGATGATTGGCAGTGTTTGTTCTTATTTTTAGGTTGTTGTTTGTCTTCATGCCGTTTCCTCCATTTTACAGGTTACAATATCCGAAGATTCACAAGCCTCTCTCTCCGAAGTTTCCTTTTCTTTTGCCGATTGCTTGGCAATGAGCCTGTCCATATCCTCTGATATCTTTTTGTCCGTCACCTGCGCATAAACTTGAGTGCTTGATATGGAGGCGTGTCCCATCATCTTGGCTATACTCTCAATAGGTATTCCTGCGCTAAGGCACATCGTGCCAAACGTATGCCTTGCCATGTGGAAGGAAAGTCTTTGGCGGATACCGCAAGCCTTTCCCACAATACTCAGTTTGGCATCCATGACACTGCGGCTGCAATCACGATGAAAAACAAGGTGGTCGCCTTTTTCTTTCACCGTCTGCTGTACCTCGCTTCTTTCTGGCTCTTTCCGATAATGGCTGATTATGGCTTCCGCTATGGGATGTAACGGCACGATGAACTCAACCTTGGTCTTCTGACGTTCCTTTCTTATATACATCTGTTCGTCCGCTGTCGTTTGGATATGCTTGTTTTCCAAATTCTCCATATCTGAGATAGCCAAGCCTGTGAAGCAGGAAAAGACAAACATCAGTCTTGCCAGCTCTGCTTCCCTGTCGTTCATCTTCATTGCCATAAGTTTCATTACATCGCCCTTTTGTAGAAAACGTATCTTCTTTTCCTCTTTCTCATACTTGGCATTCTCAAACGGATTGCAGCGGATAATCCTCTTGCTGACCGCACGGAACATTAGTCGGCTCAGCCAGCAGAGGTTGCTGTTGACGGTAGATGCTTTCAGTCCACGCTTTTTGAGAAAGAAGCGGTATTCCTCGAACAAGTCCTCTGTAATTGTTCCGATGGATATATCCTGCACTCCTTTGTTTTCTACAAATTCACGGAGATTTCTGTCAGAATAGAACAGATTCAGGTAAGTTCCCTCTGCCCTTGATCTGCCAACACTTTCCTTGACTGTTTGGAGTTCCGCCCTGCTCATGGTAAGGAGCGTGGTCGGATTGGTGGCAATACCCTGTAAGCGGTTCTTTACAAGCTCCACACTTACCACTCCATCCTTTACAAGAATGTCCCGATAGGTCTTTTCCACCAAATCCCTGAACTCATTGATTCTTTGATTAGTCTTCCTGTTGGTTGTCAAACCCTGCTTGGTGTTCCATTCGGAGAATTTACACTCTTCTCCTGTGGTAATGGCTGCGTTCTTTCCGTCGATGGTGATACGGCAGAGAATGGCGGTATTGCCGTCTGCCTTGGTCTTCTGTCTGTTGATATAGAACAGTATCTTGAATGTACTTCTCATTGTCTTGATGGTTGAAGTTAATTAAATGAATAGATAAGAAATCAAATGACTTGATGAGACCTCTGCAAAACCTTACCTCATTCTCTATCATTCTTGTTTTTGAACACTATTGGCTCACCCGCAGTCAATATTTTTGGTTTTTAGGCTGTATATGCTCTATTTCATCTCATATTCTCCCCTTATTTGAGAGAATTAGACACAATTATCCCTGGAGTTCGATATAAA
>NZ_QFFX01000102.1:0-5875 GCF_023522295.1 Prevotella sp. TCVGH
ATATACAATCCAATTATTATCGTACCAACTTTTTCCTTGCAGACTATGAAAAACACCGCGGTGGTTTGCCATGCGGCTGGAGGCGCGAAGCCTCCGAAGAGCGGCATCCGACTTGTCTCAGTGTGTTAGCCTTTGCAAACATAGTAACTTATTAGACTATTAAATGCTAATAGTTTGAATCTAAACAATAGATTTTTCGTGAAAAAATGCGTTATTTCTCTTCAAACATTTTATTAAAGTCGTCCAGTGAAATTTCTTTCTCATTCAATTTCACCGACTTTTTCAAGGCTTGTGTCAGCTTCGAGTCGATGGCACGGTCTACAAAAGCATCTACACTCTCTTGCTTTTTCAACAAATCGTTGACATAATTCTCGATATACTCATCGGGAACATTGCTCACACCGTATTGTGCAAACTGGGCACGAGCAGCACCGCGCGCTACTTCCTTGATGTCTTGGTCTTCTACCTTGATATCATGTGCTTTCACCAACTGCTCTTTAATCAGATGCCAAGTGAGCTGCTTGATGCTCTCTTCGTAATTCTTTTCTACAAATGCCTCATCCTTATCGGGGTTGTTTTTACGCATGATGCGCTTCAACAGTTCATCAGGATATTCCAGTTTTCCAACCTTCTTCTCGGCATAAGCACGGGTATCCAACAAGAATTTGTAATCGCTTTCGCCCTCGAGTTGTGCTTTCAGTCCCTCGGCTATCTTCTCACGGAATTGCTTTTCGTCTTTCACAGCGTCCTTACCATACACGTTATCAAACAATTCTTGGTTGACAGCATGGTTCTGATAACGGCTAATTTCGGTAATCTGATAGCTAAAGTTACCCTCATGCTCTTTCACCTGTTCTTTATCAACCTTCAAGAACGAAGCCAATTCTACATCGCTGGCATAAGCCTTACGAGGATTGAAGGTGATGATGTCACCCAACTTCGCACCATCAAATTTCTTTTTCTCGCCTTCTTCCTTGATATAGCTGGGCATTAAAACGGCAGCCTCAACAGTGATGCCACCCTCTTTGGTGTTTCCATTTTCGTCCAATTCACGCAAATCACCCTTCAGCATATCATTGCCCTCAAAGGTTTCTACCTTCTCATAGGTTCCCATCCGAGAGGCAAATATTTCTACTTGCTGGTCAATCAACTTGTCGTCTACTTGGATGTTATAGTAGTCTATCTTATTTTTGCCATTCAACTCTATCTTAAAGTCGGGTGCCACAGCAATATCAAAAGCGAAGGTATAAGGTGCTTCTTTCTCAAGATCTACCGTTTCTTGCTTGTCAGATGCCAAAGGCTCGCCCAGCATTGGAATATTATTTTCCCGAATGTACTCATAGAGTTTCTGACCCACCAATTTGTTGATTGTATCCATTTTTACAGATGGTTCAAACTGACGTTTAATCATGCCCATAGGAACTTGTCCGGGACGGAAACCGGGTACATTGGCTTTTTTACGATAGTCTTTCAATGTCTTCTCGACATCCTCTTTGTAATCAGCTTCTTCGACCGTAACAGTTAATAAACCGTTAATCTTGTCGGGATTTTCAAATGAAATATTCATCTTTAACGTTTTGATTTATGATTATTTTTGTTGTTTTCAAATGAATGGCAAAATTACGCATTTTTACCCTAATCTCCTAACTTCACTATAAATTATTTGTTTTTTTAACGCAAATACAGCAAAATAATCATCTATAAATCAAACAGTTATTAACCCATGGAGATAAGCACGCAAACTCATTACTTTAACCGCCTTAACCCATTATGTTAAGGGGCTTAAAGACATGCTTCAAGAAACCCGCTTCTTAGCCTTTATATGATTGCGCCAAATGAGACTGTCAACAAGCCTATCGCAACAGCCGCAAATATGTTACATCTGCTTTTTTTCGCACACAAGTAACTTTTGCGCACGGCTCTTTCATTTAACGATAACCTTTGCTGGCATAAATCTTTCATCCTTTGGTTACTTCGCTCTCAAATTTACCGATTAAATAAATATAACATCTTGCGTGCCAATGAAAAAACTGCATGATATCTCATCTTTTAACAACGAAAAACACAAAAGAATCTAAAAAACATTGCCGCAAAAGCCATTTCACGAAAGAACGTCCCGTTCTGTCTAAAATAACGAAAAACATAGTTGCAGCATTTCACTTTTGACAAACTCTGAGAAAAATCACAACGCATTGCTTTTCGTTGTTTTCATCAGAACGTCTACGTTCTTTGGTTTCTTCATATCACTCGCACATTTTCGTGTTTTCTGTTTATTTCGTTGTTGATTTCTTCTACGTCGTTTACAACAACAAAATATACCTTTGTTAAATGAAGGAGCCGTGACCTATAGACACAAAATCAAGTAACCTAACGGCATTGAGCTGCAGAAGTCTGCCAAATGCTGTTTACCCTTACTCGTTTTCGGCTTGCTTCACTTTCTTGAACAAATCGGAGGCAAACACCAAATCATTCAATCTTTTATTGTCTGAATTCACAACATCAGCTTTATTTCCCTTCCATTCCACTTTTCCTTTGTAGATGAAAGTGATGTGATCGCCAATCTCCATGACAGAATTCATGTCGTGCGTATTGATAATTGTGGTGATATTAAACTCTGTTGTAATACTCGACAGCAACTCATCAATAACCAACGAGGTTTTAGGGTCGAGCCCAGAATTTGGTTCGTCACAAAAAAGATACTTAGGATTCAACACGATGGCACGGGCAATTGCCACTCGTTTCTGCATGCCACCCGACAATTCGCCAGGCGACTTCTCTTGCGCATCCAAAAGGTTGACACGCTCTAAACACTCTTGGGCACGCTTCACACGCTCTCGATAATTCTTCGTTGAAAACATATCCAAGGGGAACATCACGTTTTCAAGGACGGACAAAGAATCGAAAAGGGCAGAGTTTTGAAACACCATTCCCATTTCTCGCCTCATCACCACTTGTTCACGCCTGCTCATGGAGACAAAATCTCGACCGTCGTAAAGCACTTGTCCTCGGTCTGGGGCAAGTAAACCTACAATATTTTTTACCAAAACAGTTTTGCCCGAACCGCTTTGTCCTATGATAAGATTTATCTTGCCGTTCTCAAATGTGGTATTAATATTCTGCAAGACTTCTTTCTCACCAAATGATTTATATAAGTTTTTTACTTCTATCATAAACTCACCAACTCAGAAACTTTAAACTCAACTCAGCAACGGGGTAAGGAATACATCCGCAAACAACACCAATACGGAGCTACTCACAACAGCATTGGTCGACGCCTCACCGACAGCAACTGCGCCTCCCTCCACAGAAAAACCGTAATAGGAGGAGACACTGGCAATGATAAAGGCAAACACAATGCTCTTAATGATACTCATCCAAACAAACCAAACATTAAAGGAATATTGAAGTCCTAAGGTCAGGTCTGCTGGCGAAAGCACCCCACTATAGGCGGTGGCATAAGCTCCTATCATTCCTGCCACAGAACTAAAAACCACCAAAAAAGGCATAATGGTAATCAACCCCACAATCTTAGGGAGGATGAGATAGCATGCTGGATTAACGCCCATAATATCTAATGCGTCGATTTGTTGAGTAACACGCATTGTTCCTAATTCAGAGGCAATATTCGATCCTATCTTCCCGGCAAGTATCAAACACATAAAGGCACTTGCAAACTCCAACAAGAAAATCTCACGAGTGACATATCCTGTTGTCCAACGAGGCATCCACGGGCTCTGCACATTGATTTTCATCTGAATGCAAATAACGGCTCCGATGAAAAAAGAAATGAGCAATACAAGCGGAATGGAGTCAACGCCTAACTTCGACATCTCTTTTATATATTGCTTAAAAAACATGCGCATACGCTCGGGACGACTGAACGTGCGCCCCATCAACAACAGGTACTTCCCGAACGTTATTAGATATGTGATGATTAATTTTATTACCAAAATTCTACTCGTTTTTAATCTGTTCTTTGATCGCTAACCCATAGCTTGGTACAAAAGTAACGAAATTCCCCATATTATCCACGAGAATTGTCATTGTTTTTCTTCGTAAATAGCAAACTGTAACATTTTACAACGCCTGATATCAGCATTTCTTCACGTTCTTAAACGGGCAGCCCTGATGTTACGAACAGAATAAAGCGAACTTCATCCTTTCTTTTTTGATTATTTTTCATACCTTTGCAAAGAAAGTAAGATACAGGCATTGATGACCTATCTAAACGCAAACGATTAAGCAATTACTTCTATGAATAATCAGCAGGAAGAAAGTCCGCAACAGCAGGACAATCAGTCCATGGTGCTGCGTACTGAAGGACTGGTAAAACGATATGGCAAGCGCACCGTTGCTGACAAGGTGAGCTACGATGTACACCAAGGGGAAATTGTAGGACTGTTGGGTCCCAATGGAGCAGGAAAGACGACTTCGTTTTACATGACGACAGGACTGGTCATTCCAAATGAGGGGCATGTCTATCTAAACGAGCAAGAGATTACCGACTATCCCGTCTATAAACGTGCACAAGCAGGCATTGGCTACTTGCCACAAGAAGCCAGTGTGTTTAGAAAAATGAGTGTGGAAGATAACATCCTTTCTGTTTTGGAAATGACGAAACTCTCTAAGAAAGAACAAATG
This sequence comes from Prevotella sp. TCVGH, assembly GCF_023522295.1. Taxonomy (NCBI): domain Bacteria; kingdom Pseudomonadati; phylum Bacteroidota; class Bacteroidia; order Bacteroidales; family Prevotellaceae; genus Prevotella; species Prevotella sp. TCVGH. Next base: position 4,642 of record NZ_QFFX01000102.1, read on the forward strand.
GAGAGATTGGAAAGCTTAATTACAGAATTTAGACTGAACAAGGTACGCAAGAACAAAGGCGACCAACTCTCTGGAGGTGAGCGTCGACGTACAGAGATAGCTCGCTGTTTGGCGATCAATCCTAAGTTCATCATGTTGGATGAGCCTTTCGCAGGTGTAGACCCCATTGCCGTAGAAGATATTCAACACATAGTCTGGCGACTCAAATACCATAATATCGGTATTCTTATTACCGACCATAACGTGCAAGAGACTTTAACCATTACGGATCGCGCCTATCTGCTGTTCGAGGGAAAAATCCTTTTCCACGGCACGCCAGAAGAGTTAGCGAACAACAAAATCGTACGAGAAAAATACTTAGGTAGCAACTTCATTCTTCGCAAAAAAGACTTCCAGCTTATTGACGAAGAACGAAGGGCAAGAGAGGAATAAGCAACTATCCTCTTTCTTCAGAAAGAAGAAGATTGATTTGTTATCACGAGCCAACGACTCCTCTTCCTTTCACAGAGAGGCAAGGGGTGAGATAGTTTTCTTACTCATCTGCATCATATCCTTTCCCCTCACCGCTATAATCCTCGCCCGTTTCATATCCTTTCAACATATCTTTCAGAATGGCAATCATCTCGTTTTTCAGAGATTGAGGTTCTAAAACAATCAGCCCCCTGCTGTTCTTCAGTAATTCTTGCTTAAAATCGAAGGTTGGTTGAACATACAGCTCGTATTCTCTATATTCGCCATCGCCCGAATCTTTTACCATGCGCTGAGAATGATGCAGTGGCGTTTCTTCCAAAAAGATATATTGTGGCCAAAATGCTCGTAAGCGAATATGCTCTGCCTTTTTACGAGGATCTTTTATGATGCCGAAACAGTCGGCAAAGAATTCATCGGGTGTCAGAGGCTTCTCTTTACGCACCTTCACGTCCAACTTCTCAAATTCCAACAAACGATTGACCGCCAAGATTCTGACGTCCCCATTCTTTTTATCACGCCCGATAAGATACCAACGCTGCCTGAAAAGTCGAACAAAAAGAGGAGCCAAGATAAATGTACTCTCAACGCCGTAAGCATTTTTGTACGACACCCTTACATATCTATTTTCATCAATACAATCTAAGAGTTGGTTCATGTATAACGTATCTTGCGGAGGATTTTCCAACATAATCTTCTATGTTGCTTTCCAAATAATTGGAAAATATTTGTAATTTATTAACTGTTCATTATCATTCACTTAGCG
>NZ_QFFX01000103.1:0-5382 GCF_023522295.1 Prevotella sp. TCVGH
ATATATAAATGGAACAAAGGTAATGATTTACAAGTAGTTGAAACGTTTTTATGCACATTTTTGTCACATTAGCCAGTTTATTTCATCAGTTCTACCGCTTTGAGTACGATGTCATTGGTTTCGTTCATTATTCTAAAATACTCGTTCATGCCCCATAAATCACGTGCAACGAGTGCTTTTAACTGATTTTTCAACATGGGCAAAGTACGCTGAAGTTCTGCCTCATCCTTAGGTTTCAGCTTTGCTTCTTCTCCTGACTTTATCACTGCATCGATGAAAGATTGTGGAACTTCATACGATTGATAAAACTGTTCATAAGATGTATACATCTTTCGCAGCTGCTTGCGATGCTGGTCAACGTATTTGAGGTTTTCATTAATAATGATTGACTTAGCAGCCAACTGCCGATGAAACGATGTAAACTTAGCCGTATCCAGCGGAACAAAGTAATCGGGCATCACACCTCCACCTCCATATACAACTCGCTTTTGGCGCAAAGTATAATACTTTAGCGAGTCTGCAAAATGGATACTGTCGGCACTATACAGCTCTCCATGCTTGAAACGCTGGTCTAACTCCAGTGCATAGTCTTTACGATCGCCCTTTTTATAGGGCTTCTGGATGCATCGTCCCGATGGTGTATAATAATGAGCAACGGTAAGTCGCATCATACTTCCATCAGGAAACTGTATCGGACTCTGCACCAATCCCTTGCCAAACGACCTTCGTCCTACCACTTGACCTCTGTCTTGGTCTTGTATGGCACCTGTAACAATCTCGGCAGCCGATGCAGAAAACTCATTGATAAGCACCATCACTTTCCCAGATAGCAAGCTACCATTGCCCTTTGCAAGATAGTCTTTACGATTAGAACGGCGACCTTTGGTATATACAATTAAATCATTGCGGTGTAAAAACTCATTGGCAATCTGAACGGCAGCTTGCAAATAGCCCCCTCCGTTATCCTGTAAGTCTAAAATAAGATGTTGCATACCTTGCTTCTTCAAATCACTAACGCACGCCATGAACTCTGCATACGTCGTTGCCCCAAAGCTACCAATGCGGATATACCCTAACTGTGGTCGGATAAGATAGCTGGCATCAATAGTATTGACGGGTATTCTGTCGCGTATCACTGTGAAAAAGAGCATTCCTGAAATGTTTCTACGCAAGACGCCAAGCTTTACTTTCGAACCTTTCTTGCCACGCAATCGGCGCATAATCTCCTCACGTGCCATCTTCACCCCAGCGATACTACTATCATTAACACTCACGATACGGTCGCCAGCCATGATACCTACTTTTTCTGAAGGACCGTTTGCTATGGTCTGAATCACCATCAGCGTGTCTTGCATCATATTGAACTGTATGCCAATTCCATCAAACGAGCCTTGCAACGCCTCCGTCATGGCCTTGGTTTCCTTTGCTGTTGTGTAGGATGAGTGAGGGTCCAAATGGTTTAACATTCCACGGATAGCCTCTTCTACCAACTGATCTTCCTGAACAGTATCTACATATAAATTTTGAATAGCTATTTCCGCTATTTCCAATTTGCGAATAGGAGAATTCTTCCCAAAATTAAAATTAAACTGTGCCGAAACGGTGCAAACCACCCATCCGAACATTATACACGCTATAAATCTTCTCATTTATTCAAACTTCGTTAAAAAACAATGGTGATAAAGTTGGTTCAGAATCAACTTACTAAGGTGGAATCTTCCTCTGGGATATCCTCTTCAACAACCAAATTATCAATAATAAAGTTTTGTCGTTCCATGGTATTCTTGCCCATGTAATACTCCAAAAGCTTTTGCACCTGATCATTTTTATGCAATGTCACCTGTTCCAAGCGCATATCAGGACCGATAAAATGTACGAATTCATCGGGGGATATTTCGCCTAATCCTTTGAATCGGGTTATTTCAGGATCGGGACCAAGTTCCTTGATTGCCTCTTGCCGTTCTTCCTCGCTATAACAATAGCGTGTAATGAAGTCGCTCTTTTTATCCTTCTTATCGAGCTTTTCATCCGCTTCAGCAATCACATCCTTATTCTTTATCTTTGTTCTTTTGTTACGAACTCTAAAGAGTGGCGTTTGCAACACATACACATGACCTTTTTTTATCAGCTCAGGGAAAAACTGAAGGAAGAAGGTAATGATTAAAAGTCGGATGTGCATTCCATCTACATCGGCATCTGTAGCCACAATTACTTTGTTGTAACGCAACGTATCCAATCCGTCTTCAATGTCGAGTGCAGCTTGAAGGAGGTTGAACTCTTCGTTTTCATACACCACTTTCTTTGTCAAACCAAATGAATTCAAAGGCTTTCCGCGCAATGAAAACACTGCTTGCGTATTCACGTCACGGCTCTTCGTGATACTACCACTGGCAGAATCGCCCTCTGTAATAAAGATACAGCTCTCTTCTTTCCGATCGTTTTTCTCGTCACTGAAATGGATACGACAGTCGCGTAGCTTTCTATTGTGCAAGTTCGCCTTCTTTGCACGCTCTCTGGCGAGCTTCGTTACTCCCGCCATTGCTTTGCGTTCGTGTTCGCTGGATTTGATTTTAGCCTCTAAAATATCCGCACAATCCTCCTTATGAATATGCAGGTAATTGTCTACTTCGCGTTTGATGAAATCACCCACATACTTGTTAATGGTTTCACCTCCAGGTGCCATTTGCGTTGAACCTAACTTAATCTTGGTCTGACTCTCAAACACAGGCTCCTCGACATTGATAGCAATGGCGCCTACAATACCATTTCGGATGTCGGTATATTCGTAGTTCTTATCAAAAAACTCCTTAATCGTCTTGGCTATATGTTCCTTAAATGCGCTCTGATGCGTTCCTCCTTGCGTAGTATGCTGTCCGTTGACAAACGAATAATATTCTTCTCCGTACTGATTGGTGTGTGTAAAAGCGATCTCAATATCCTCACCTATCATGTGTATGATTGGATACAAGCCATCTGTAGTCATGTTATCGTTCAGCAAATCTTCCAAGCCATTACGACTCTTGATGCGCCGTCCGTTATACATAATGGTGAGACCAGCATTCAAATAGGTGTAGTTGCGCAGCATCGTTTCCACAATATCATCATGGAACGAATAGTTCTTAAAGAGCGTGTCATCGGGTTCAAAATAAATGTAGGTACCAGATTCGTCCGAAGTCTTTGTTGTCTTATCGGTTTTCATGTCGCCTTTTTCAAAGGTAAGATTTCTCACTTTCCCCTCTCTAAACGATTCTACTTCGAAATGAGCACTCAGTGCATTCACGGCTTTGATACCCACACCATTGAGTCCTACACTCTTCTTGAAAGCCTTGGAGTCGTACTTTCCACCCGTATTGAGTACGCTCACAGCTTCCACCAGTTTCCCTTGTGGGATGCCTCGTCCATAGTCGCGCACTCGAACTCGCAGATTATCTTCAATATCTATCTCTATCCGATCGCCCGCTTTCATTTTGAACTCATCAATAGAGTTGTCCAAAACCTCTTTCAGGAGTACATAAATACCATCCTCTGGCAACTTTCCGTCGCCCAATCTACCTATGTACATGCCTGGACGAGTACGCACATGCTCCATATCCGACAAGTGTCGGATGTTATCATCGGTATAAGCAACAGCGTCTGCTTGTTGCTGAGGAGAGACAGATTTCTTGTTTTGTGGACTATTTTCTAATTTCGTGTTGATTTTTTCTGTCATAGTTCTTTGTATAATTATAGCATAGAGAGGAGGCTTCATTGTTCACACAAGCCGCTTGAGTCACTTTTATTGTCGTCATTTTCACAACGAAATAAAGCGCAAGATTTCTCTTCTATCCAAGCGTATGCGTGCACATAAGGAAGTAGGACAAATCAACCAAATCAGAAAAGATGAATACCAAACGTACTATTTTATCTCTTTACGATAACAACAGCGACGCTTATGATTCGTAGGCTTTAATGGTCCCCATTGACTTTGCACGCCTTCGTTGGTCACCAACTCTACTTGGCTCTCCGCCCATGTAAACCCATATTTGTTAAACACGGGAATTAAGTCGGTAAACAATAAGGCATTTGCTCCTTTTGAGCGATACTCAGGAAGAACGCCTAATAAGAGCAAGTCTCCTCCACCGCCAGTTTTTTGAAATTTAATGGCTCGTAATAAATACCACCAACCGAAAGGTAACAAACGTCCTCTACGGCACTTTTGTAAGGCATACGACAAGGAAGGTATTGAAATGCCCACGCCAATCAGCTTTTTGTCCTTATTCCAATCCTCTATGAGTGTTATCATATTCAAATCGGCAAAGCGAAGATACATGTTCACATAGTGATCGATTTGCTTCTCGCTCAACTCTGAATAACCATAAAGGTCTTTGTAAGTCTCATTAATGATGCCAAACACCTGACGTCCATAGTCGGTGGTTCGCAGTTCACGACGGGTGAGTTTCTTGATATGTAGATTGTAACGATTCTCAACAATCTCTGCTACCTTAGCATATTTCTCAGGTATTTCCTTAGGAACATCTAAGAAATATTCCACATACTCCTGATCCACTTCCCATCCACCTAATTGCTCTAAATGTTGAGGGTAATAGGGATAATTGTAAATGGTAATCATGGTGCTGAGCTTATCAAATCCCCAAGTCAGCATTCCTTCCGGATCCATGTCAGTAAATCCTAATGGTCCGACAATCTCTGTCATCCCCTTTGAACGACCATATTCTTCCACTTGCTCAAACAAAGCCCGTGACACCTCAATGTCGTCAATGAAGTCAATCCAACCAAAACGAACGCTTTTTTTATTCCATTTTTCGTTTGCACGATGGTTGATAATGGCAGCTACGCGTCCTACAGCCTTACCGTCCTTGAACGCAATGTAATATTCTGCCTCACAAAACTCAAATGCAGCATTCTTATCTTTCCGGAGTGTATTCATATCATCCATGAAAAGATTAGGGACATCGTATTCATTTCCCTCATAAAGGTCGTAATGTACGTCCACAAATTTTTTCAAATCGCGCCGCGACTCGACCTTTTTAATTTCTATAGATGGCATTCTATTCTAATAAAATTATAAGCAATATAGGCTGACAAAGATACGCTTATTTAGGAAATTTACAAAAGAAATCACGTATTTATTACATAAATAAGTGAATAATGGTATATTTTTATTCTGAAAAAGGACTATTGTTGGGCAATCTGCAGATGACACTATAAGCTCAAATAACAATGTATATACGAGATAAACACACTGGTAATGAAAACGCTACACGCTATCCAACTTTGTTGCCCCACACAATTTTGATAACGCATACTTTTTATTATTGCTGTCCGGTAAAACTTTATTAAACAAAATAATTTAGGGCTGACACTTCTCACGAGGTGTCAGCC
>NZ_QFFX01000104.1:0-5093 GCF_023522295.1 Prevotella sp. TCVGH
AGTTAAACAAACGAAGAAATAAAGTTATATAAACTTAAATATCAGAGAGTTATACATTATTCAGTAAACACTAATTAAGGTTTGACAAAAGTATTGTAATAAATCAGCAGGAATAGCAAAAAAGACAGCGATACCGCCTGGCACACCCGTTACGGTAGAAAAAATGGTTGCTTTTTTAGTATGTTCATTGATACAATCGGTAGCCAATTGATTGATTAATTTTAGAGGAATAACATCAATAGGACGCTGCAAGGATGCTTTCTTTATTTCTGGTTCCGTACAATGAGGTCTCAAAGCCTCCACCAAAAACGCCACCCTATCAACCTTGATTCCCGGTAAGTTCATGATAGAATATATTATTTTATTCCACTTTGTAACTTCGTTTTCCATTATAAAAATATTTTTTGTGTTCAACTGGATTAATGAAAAAAGACTCAATTACCCAAAAAACTTATTTTTAACGAGAGTCTCTTTCAAATAACTCATACAAATATATGAATATTTTTTCTAAACTCAAAGATTATTCTCTTAAAGAATCTTCACGAGAGGTAAAGAATTTCATTGGTACGGTTAAAACTTCATTAGCTTAGTTGAATCCAAATAAATCGTGATATTACCAATTGCTGAGCATGAATATAAGCCTGTCTGCTACTGTCAGTTTTCTTGACAACAAGCCTCTCATATTTCGCGTATTTAAAACAAATCCTTAACTGATTGAAAATATGCCAGAAATAAGGAAGTTTCGCATTCCTTTGTCACACAGAGGGTTACGAATGTTAGGTAAATTTTTATGCCTATTCGTTACCATTTTTCGTTACTAAAACAATGCTTTAAGCGCCATAATAGCATGCTTTAAGCGCATTACATTATGTTGATAACAGCACTATATGGTGTGAACAACCTCATTATCTCATTGCTTTAACTTTTCAAAGAGAATTTTTTGCCAAAATCATCACCATATTGTCTATTCCCTGCCTATTGTTTTTCTCCAGATTGTCATTTTAGAATGAACGTTTTTTTGTCATTTTATAGGACAAAATATAACTTATTCATGCAGCATTATAAAGTCTCAGATGTAGATTTATCAAACACATTCAGAGCAAGAATTTGTTAGCTACGTTTCTTGAAAATCATATCTATGGATGAAACAGAAACTCCTCTAAATGTACCGATTAACTAAAAATTAACTGTATATAAAGAAGAAAGAGGACTTTGATGTCAAAATCCTCTTCCTCTCCTCAAGTGATTCCGTTGGGGTTCGAACCCAAGACCCACAGCTTAGAAGGCTGTTGCTCTAATCCAACTGAGCTACGGAACCATAAATCGTTTGCAAAAGTAGTCATTTAGAATGAAACAGAGGGGGAAGTTAAAGATGGATTTCGTTTTGGTTATAATTTTTTAACAAATTTAGAATTGAAATGCAACTTTTCAAAATAAGACAGTCTTTCAAAACCTTTTATTGCGTTCAATGGGTGAGAAGATAAATGTTAATAGTGAGGTTATATCCCCCTACTTTCGCACAATGTTATCGACAGTTTCACTACTATGGCGTCTGCTGACTTATCATAACAAGCTTTTTCACGTCGTGAAAGGAAACTCCCCCATAACTTCCACAACATAAAACTAACTGCAGCGTCTGTAAGACCTCATCGGATAAGGACATTGTTTGTCCCTCTTATATTGACTTCTGTTTTCTTGTAAAACACAAGGAAATCCTGTTAGCCATTCAGAATAGCTAATGCGCTTAAAGTAGTAAAATATCTACAAACCTGTTCCAATAGAAAAGAAAAATAGTTAAAGCTGCAAGCTGTTTACCGCACGGCAAGCATTTAGGATAGTTGTTCACCCTTTCTTCCTGCATAACTTCGACACTGATCGTTTACCAAATCTTCCATCACTGCCGCTTCCTCTTTTCCTACATGATACTGATTGAGCAAAGGAGCATCCAAGATGAAAACATCATGTAAACTTTCATCGCTACCTTGCGCAATTCCCTTTTCGTTTCTCATCATTTCATAATGGGCAAACTTTTCTACTGCTTCTTCTATCTTTGAGTTGAACCAAAGACAATAACCCGCATTCAAATAATCTGAAGGAATATGGTTTTTGTGAGCCATTAACTGATTGTATAGTTGCAAAGCCTGCTCATTTTCATTCTTTCGCAAATAACCCCATGCCAATGAGCGTTTGACGGACAGATTTTCAGGATATTCGTAACTAAGCTTAAACAAATATTTCATCCCCTTTTCTATTTGACTGTCATTGATGTAAGCAACGGCTAAGTTAAGCTGAACTCGTGCACTGTTCGCATCTTTTTCCAAAATACGAGTATAATATTTAATGGCTTCAGAAAAATTGCCTGAATAAAACAGAGAATTAGCCTTACCCCTTAAAGCTTGCTCGTTATCGCTATCTACATCTAACAACTTATCATATGCCAACCCTGCCCGCTTATAATCCTTTTCCTGATGGGCTAACATTGCAGACAATCTCCAATATTCTACGCTATCAATATTTTCGCAAGCATCTAACAAGCGGTGCAAGTCATCATAGAAATGATGCCTGTACAAGAATTGTCCAATCTCGAGACGTCTGTATGCCAATGTGGTATTCTGAAAGAGATTGTTGAGGACAAAAAAGACTGTATGATGCGACAACTCTGTGGAAAATGGATTATGAAAGTGATTTTTGTCCTTGTAAAGCCGATAAAACCGGTACAAATTCTGAAGATACATCCGTCGGATATAGGCTGGTTTGTGATGCTCTTCCGTATTAACTGTTGGTCCTAACAATTCTTGACTATTCAAAAGTTCCCGCATCTGTGACGGAATTTGGTTAAGAATGGAAGACGCTGCCAAAGCGAAGGAGTATTTGTCAGAATCACAGAATGGACCATGCTCCAACAAAACGCTCATAAACTGTCCGTCCCTTAACTCATGATTCATCTGACTAAGTCCAGGGTGTTGAGGATAAAAAGGTACAAACCAATTACTCAACTCCATAAAGAAACCGAAGCGTTTCATTTGAGAAAAGCCTCCAAAATAGATGTCAGACCCCGCCCTTTGCATGTTCATCATCTTTTGGAAATTCTCTTCCATGGCTTCCATGGCACGATCAGCAGCACCCGGATTGAGCATTTCTTCCAGTGGGTCTTCCTCCTTTTCTATAATTCCCGTGCGTGTGAATTGGATATTTTGCCCTTTCATCAGCTGAGGAATGATATCTTTTTGTAGCTTTTCATTGTCTGCATCCGCATTCATGCAATAAAAGAATTGTATCTGTAGTTCCAGCAATTCCTGCAAGGTTTGCTCATTTTGACAGAGTGCCGTAATGGATTTGCTTACTTCGGGGTAGATGTTTGCGTCATTGTCTGGCAAACACAATACAAGACCCACCAAAGCTCGTTGTCGTATTTCCTCATCCGTTGATTTTTGATAGATTGCTATCAATACCAATATCTTACGATAATCAAAGAGTTGAATCGCTGATAACATCAGCCCACTCAACAATAATTGTATGTCGTTGCTATCAACAGTGGGTGACAAAAATAATTCTTCCACAAATTTTGCAACACTTTCCGTCCATTGAGGAGAAACCAAGAAAGCATTGAAAACTTGGTTGATGTATTTTTGATGCTCTTCATACAACTGATTTGTTTGGAGTGTTTGTTCTCTTTTTGGTTCCAAAGATAGCATGGCAACATCTTGAACAAATTTCTCCATTTGTGTTTTAATACTTGTATCACCAAGTACAACTGATTTCGCTGTCTGATGAGCCAACTGGTATGAACCGTTTTCATGAATCATTTTCTCCAACTGTATATCACTATTCAAGGCATACAATTCACGCAATAAATTATGATATACAACATTAAACTGTGGATCTTTTAATCCACGTCTAAGAAAATCTTTCATCAAAAGATAGTCACCATTCAGCTGTTCCCACTTCAGTTGAAAAGTGGTCAATTCGTGTTTGGAAATATACTCCTGCAAATTCTCTATCGCTTTGGGTAGATTTTGTTTGCAAGTAATCAAATTCCGAATCTGTTCTAAATCAAAATCAGTATAATTCAAAATATTGGAGAGATTTAGTCAAACGTCAATTTACAATTTTGGTATAAATGCTTTTGCTTTCTGAATATCCTTTTCTAAAGGAGCTGTAGCGTGATTGAAGGTCACTTTTGGTATCGCCTTTACGGTTTTTTCATCTGTATGACAATACTTAAGGACAAGCCCCGAATAATGAGACAGTCCGTAAGTGTTGAGTGAGTCTACGGCATTGTTGTACGCCTTAATAAAAGCTTGCAACTGCTTTTTGCGGTTTTTGGTTTGGAGCAAATCCGTCCGAAACGCTATCACTCCCAATTGCTCTTTGGTCTTTTCACTCGGTGTGATTACCCGATGTTTATACAATCTTGCCGTAGTAGCTTGTGGCTCAGGCAACCACATGGCATCCATTTCATTGTTCAAAAGCATGTGCAGCCTCACTAAGACATCATTAATTTGCACCTTAAACACTTTGGCACTTGTCTTCACCCCACTAAGAGCTTGATCGGTCAGATAATCTGTTCCCGAATATCTTGTCATCGCCACCATTTTGTCTCCTAACTGATTCAACTGTTTGAGACGAGCTGTCTTGTTACTTATCAACTGCCACTGCAACGGTGTGGTAATGGGATATTCTAATTTCAAACCTTTTCGTTTGAGTCTCTCCGTTCGAACCAAATCCGACACTACCCCTTGGACGCTTCCTCCTATGATAGCAGTGTCGCAGTCCATTTGTGCAGTGAATGGCAAAAGTCTCACATCTACCTGTGCACTGTCAAACAGATGGCGGTCTTTCGCTACATAAAGTGGGATGCAATCTAAGGTTGGCAAGACCGCTATCCTAAGTGCTTCCGCATACGCCTTTTGCTCACGGGCGTTATTGGCTTTCGTTTTCTTTTCTATTTCCTGACTTTTCTGCCCACAAGAAGACAACAGTAGGATAAAGAGAATGTTGATATACAGAATCTTCTTCATATCTTCTATGTTGCTTTCCAAATAATTGGAAAATATTTGTAATTTATTAACTGTTCATTATCATTCACTTAG
>NZ_QFFX01000105.1:0-4779 GCF_023522295.1 Prevotella sp. TCVGH
TCGTTCGTCTTCCAAAACACCCGTCTGTTCAAGACTTCGCTCATCGAAAACCTACGTTACGGCAATCCTGATGCAACGACCGAGCAGATCAACCGTGCCATCGACCTCTCACAAAGCCGCGAGATTATCGACCGGCTGCCACAGGGATTGGATACCGTTATCGGTGCCGAAGGTACTTATCTTTCGGGAGGTGAGCAACAGCGTATTGTTCTTGCCCGTGCCATTCTGAAAGATGCTCCTATCGTCGTACTTGATGAGGCGACCGCCTTTGCCGACCCCGAAAACGAACAGCTTATCCGTAAGGCACTGGCACATCTCACACAAGGAAAGACCGTGCTAATGATAGCCCATAGACTTACCACTGTGCAGGATGCCGACAGCATCGTAGTTGTGGACAACGGCGAGATAGTCGAACAGGGAACGCACAAGGAACTATTGAGTGAGGAAAAGTATTACCACCGTATGTGGAATGAATATCAACAATCCATTTCGTGGAAACTATCATCTATTAAAAGTCATAAAGTCATAAAGTCATGATTAAATATTTTCAAAACCGTTTCGCTCTTACGGAAAAAGGGGCAAAAGACTTGCGGCAAGGCATCATCTTTTCGACACTGCTCAACCTTGTGCTGATGCTGCCACCCACTTATTTGTTTTTCTTCCTGATGGAGTATCTCGATAATATGCCAATGAATGCCCCTCATACGTTGTGGTTTTATCTCCTCGTGGCAGCAGGGTTAATGGTCGTGATGCTCGTCGTGATTCGTCGGCAATACGACAGCACCTATACCACCGTATATAATGAGAGTGCGCAACGCCGTATCTCTTTAGCCGAGAAACTGCGCCGTTTGCCTCTCGCCTTCTTTGGTGAGCGCAATCTCTCCGACCTCACTGCCACCATTATGGAAGACTGCACACAATTGGAAACAACGTTCTCGCACGCCATTCCCCAACTGTTTGCTTCTGTGGTGAGCATTGTCATTATCGCAGCGGGCATGTTCTGTTACGACTGGCGATTAGCCATCGCTGTGTTTTGGGTAGTGCCATTTGCCTTGGTGGTGCTGTTGGTTTCACGAAATCGAATGGACAAGGCTTTTACACGTATCTACCACATCAAGCGTGGCGTGAGCGAACAGATACAAGAAGGACTGGAGTGTGTGCAGGAAATCAAGTCGTACAATGGCGAGGACGAATATAACCAGCGGTTTGACCAGCGATTAAAAACATTGGAAAAAGGACTTGTTGCCGGTGAACTCTTGATAAGTGTGTTTGTCAACATCTCTGCCGTACTGCTTAAATTGGGCATGCCTACCGTCATCGTTGTAGGCGCATGGATGCTTCAGCGTGGCGACGTGTCGGTGTTCGTCTATTTGGCGTTCCTCCTTGTTTCGGCAATGGTTTATAATCCTATTCTTGAAGTATGCAATCACCTTGCCATTCTTACTTTTCTCGATGTACGCATCAAGCGAATGAAAGAGATGGAGGCAATGCCCATACAGACGGGCAACACAGAGGTGGAAGTTTCAAATTATGACATTGAGTTCCACAACGTCAGCTTTTCCTACGAAACAGACAAGCAGGTGCTTCACAATGTTTCATTCACTGCCCGACAGGGCGAGATAACCGCACTCGTTGGATCATCTGGAGGAGGAAAAAGCACCGCAGCAAAGCTCGCTGCACGTTTTTGGGACATCAATAGTGGGAAGATAACACTGGGCGGACACGACATCTCTGACATAGAACCAGAGACGTTGCTCAAAAATTACGCCGTAGTATTTCAAGACGTGATGCTCTTCAATGCCTCTGTTGCCGACAACATACGCATAGGAAAGCGCGACGCCACCGATGAGGAAGTAAGGCATGTGGCACGATTGGCACAGTGCGATGACTTCATCCGTCGTATGCCACAAGGCTACGATACAGTGATAGGCGAAAATGGGGAAACCCTTTCAGGTGGGGAGCGGCAGCGTATCTCCATAGCCCGTGCGCTCTTAAAAGATGCTCCTGTCATACTCTTGGACGAAGCAACCGCCAGCCTTGATGCCGAGAACGAGACAAAGATTCAGGCTGGCATCTCTGAACTGGTGCAGGGTAAAACTGTCATCATCATCGCCCACCGCATGCGCACCGTATTAGGTGCCGACCACATCATTGTACTCTCGGGCGGAACGGTCATGGAACAGGGTACACCCGATGAACTAATGGCACACAATGGGACTTTTGCACAAATGGTAAGACTGCAACAGGAAAACAAAGCTAATTTATAGAACCAGCCTACAAAATATTTGAAAGGGTTGACCGCATTGCTGCGATCAACCCTTTTAAGATATCATTTTCCTTTTGGGGGAATAAAGCTGAGAGAATCTACTTTATCCTCTCCACGGTCTGTCCGCCCGGCTCGCCAGGCTGTATGGCGAACCGCACCTCGGGGGTCTGTACTTCTTTTCTTGCGGAAGCGTTGTCCCCGAGGGTTCGGTGTCATTTTACGAAGCGCACCAAGCGCACGGCGTTGCCGCCGATTTCGGGTTTCGAGCCGGGAATCCCGGCCATCGTGAAGTTGTAGTGGATCATTGACGGTGACAAACCACCGTTGGACGTGGAGGTCCAGTAGTTGAAGTGGCGGCCTATCTGATCTATCTTGCATTTGCCATTTTTAAGGCCTGCGTTCCATCCGACAAAGGGCAAGAAGAGGCAGCCCTTCTCGGTGACGGCTTCCATCTTGAGGATCTTGCCCAAATTGCCGCTCGGCTGGTTGGTGTCGAGGGTACGCTTGCCGAAAGTAGAGCCATTCGGTGCGGTGAAGAGCGACTCTGCAGTCGACTTGTTCATTCCATCGGGGAATATCACGATTCCAGCCTGGTCCACATTTCTCTCCACGGTACCGTTGCCGTTGAGGTCGAGGAACGCGAGGGCGAAGGCAGGCGTGTTGTCGTTAGGAAAACGGCGCTCGTCGAACAGGTACTGCCACTCGCTATTGCTGAGGGTTACTAATGGGTCGGGGCTGTCGGCCAGCTTTGCGTATTTGGTCCAGTCTTGGTCCGTGCCCTTGTACTCTGTGTTTTTTATGGGCAGGAAGTATTTGCCCTTGTTCTTTTCGATGAGGGTGGGGTACTTTGGGCGTCCGAAGAAGAACATGTCGAACACGGGGTTGTCGGTGCAGCTCACGTTCCATGCGCCGTCGACGTCCTGCACACAGGTGTACTCGCCGAAGTAGCCGTTTTCGGTCGTTGTGTTGGTGGGGGGCACTATGATCCACTGCTCGGGGGCGAGTCGGTAGTATCCCTTCAGCACGTTGTACTTGGCTTCCAGCGCTAGTGGTTGGTTCTTGCCCTTGCGGTAGAGGGTGTTGGAGTCGATGTGCTTGCGCACGGTGAGTGAATATACCTGCTTAGGCATCATGTACTGCAGGTTGCCGTCGGTGAAGTTTACCTTCTTGCCATCCTTGCTCACGGTGAACTGGGATGGGGTGCCAGCGGCGGTGCGCACGAAGGCGTCGGCGCGTGTGCCTACGTTCACCGGTTCGGCTCCGGCGGAGACGATTTCGTTGGAGGTTTGCTTGTCGGTGTAGATGTCGAAGGAGAGCGTGGTCTTTTCGGCCGCTACCTTGTTGGGCACCAGAGGGAGGTAGATGTCATAGGGCGCATCAGGGCTCGCGGGGGTCTTGAACACAAGCCCCGAACGCACGTTGCTCTCCTTTCCCTCCATGACGGTGCTCGCAATGTCTCCGCTTGCCGCGTCGACGGTGGCCTGCAGGGGTACGTCGCCGTGTACCACGAGGTCTTTGTATGTGTCGCCCAGGCGCGGGTCGGAGTTGCCCTTGACGCTGAAGTGGGCTGCGGCGAAGGCGTTCTTGAGTGTCACGTCGCCCAGTATGCCCGCCTTGTCGCCGTCCATCTTCACCGTTCCTTCTGCGTTAAGGGCGCAGAAGTTTTTCAGCGATTCGCGCTTGCCGTCGAGCTTAGAGAAGTCGAACATAATCTTGCCGTTCACGATGCGGTCTGTATTCGTGTTGGGGCCGAGATAGAATATGCGGACCTTTTGTCCGGCTGTTAACCCGTTTACGGATCCTTCGAACACGCCCTTCTCCTCGCCTATGCCTTTCTTGATCGTGAGGGTACCGAGAGCTTTGCCGTCAGCGTTCACCACAAGTAGTGCGTCATTGTTCTCCCACAGCCACGGGTTCTTGTCGTCGCCCTCGGTGAGGTTGGCGCGCGTGCCGTCGGGGTTCTCCACGCCGGTCGAGGCGGTTATGGTGAGCGTTACGCCCTGTGCTGGTGTATCGCCGCCGTCGATGATGTCTTCCTGTCCGTTGCACCCGGTCAGTGCAAGCGCCACGGCTGCCGTTACGGTCACCGCTGCCTGTCTCATTGCTTTGATTGCTTTGATTGCTTTCATACTGTCTTTCTTAGTCATTTTTGTCGTTTGATACTTTTGTTTCGTAGTCGCTTTCCTGTAAGCTGCTTCCGCCTACAACCCAGTTTCCCAGTCGCTGTTGAAGGACTTGCTCGACCCTGTCGCGTTTCGTCCTGGACCTGATGTGCCGCTGTCGTCTACAACTTCCCAGTCGCTTTCATCACTGTCCATCGAACTCTTTATTCCGCTGCCAGCGAGCAGGTTCTGTTGCATTTCCGTGGAAACGATTTCAACATTGGGTGTAAAATACTTTTTCTTTTTCATTTTGATCGTTCTTTGATATTATTCTTTAAATAGTGTTTACTGAATAATGTATAACTCTCTGATATTTAAGTTTATATAACTTTATTTCTTCGTTTGTTTAAC
>NZ_QFFX01000106.1:0-4638 GCF_023522295.1 Prevotella sp. TCVGH
CAAGCCGTTACTTTGCTTGATACATGCCATTCGGATGAACGGGACACGCTTTTACCGACTATCAGCTACAAGACCTATCGTTTCCTCCTGAAAGCCCTGCAACTGAGAGCAGGAATTGCCTTTCCCTTGACCGCACATATCGGACGGCACACCTTTGCGACATTGATAACCTTGGAGAATGGAGTGCCGATTGAAACGGTGAGTAAAATGCTTGGACACAGCAAGATTGAGACCACCGAGCGTTATGCCCATGTAACACCGAAGAAAGTATTTGAGGAGTTTGGTCGCTTCCTCTCTTTCACAGAAGATTTAACCCTTAGCCTTTGAGATTATGCGCAGTACATTCAACATTTTATTCTACATCAATCGCAGTAAACTGAAAGCAGATGGCACAACGGCAATCCTTTGCCGTATTACGATAGACGGCTCAAAAGTCGTGATGTCCACAGGAGAAAACACATTGCCCGGCGATTGGAGCGTAAAGCGACAGGAAACCAACGACAAGCAGCAGAACCAACGCTTGCATTCGTTTCGTGAGAAGATTGAGCAGGGGTATAATACGTTGCTCTTGCAATTTGGTGCGGTGAGTGCCGAGCTGCTTAAAAACCACTTGCAAGGTGTCGGAGCAAATCCGACCACTTTGCTTGCTCTTAGCCGAGAGGTATTATTGACAATTCAATCTACAAGAGTCTTAAGCACATACCAAAGTTGCTGTTGCTACCACAGGCAGCTGGAACTCTTTGTGGAAAGTAGAGGAAAAACAGACATTCCTCTTACGAGCCTTACGATGGAGTTTTTCGATGATTATCGCATCTACTTCAAGCGAAAAGGCTATGCCTTATCCTCAACGAAACAAAATCTCTTTTGGCTAAGCCGATTGATGTATAGAGCTGTGAGCCAGCAAACCATTCGCTATAATCCTTTTGAGGATGCCAAGTATGAGCGAGTAGAGCGAAAAATTCGCTGTCTGGGCAAGACGGCGGTTGCCCGTCTGTTGGCTATGCCCTTTCAAAACGAACAGGCGGAGTTTGTGCGGAGGATTTTTCTTTTCTCCGTATTCACAGGTTTGGCTTTTGCCGATGTGAGCAAGTTACGATACTGTGATATTGAGACAAACAATGCAGGGATACGCTATATCCGTCAGTACAGAAAGAAGACAGCTGTAGAGAGCATCACGCCTCTGCACCCGATAGCCGAGCAAATACTCTCGCTTTACCCACTGAAAGACAAGAAAGAGGATAGTCCTATCTTCGCAACCTCGATGAGTAGAATGCAGATAGGCATGCACCTCAAGGCTGTTGGCTTGGCTTGTGGCATTCGCCAATCCCTTTCCTTTCACATGGCTCGCCATTCTTTCGGTACGCTGACATTGGAGGCTGGTATACCGATTGAGAGTATTGCCAAGATGATGGGACATGCCTCTATTGCCAGCACGCAAATCTATGCGCAAATCACCGACCAAAAGATTTCAAGGGATATGGACAGGCTAATAAAAAGTTCTGCACGACACGAATAAACTCACATCTGTCATTAGAGATTTATATTTAATAAATGAGAGAAGATTCTATAAACATAAATCTATCCCTAAAGGAAGACTAACGATATTTTAACTCTTTGTGAGTGTTCCTCGCTCGTTCGTGCCCTAAGCAAATAAATCTGAAATATTATATCTGTTGGCAGTAGGAGTTGTTTTCCTTTTCTGTTGTGAGATGTGATTGATGGCTTATCTCCCTGTGAATTCGGACGGCAAAGAACAGTGTCATCAAAGTTGCAAAGATGTCGGCGACAGGCTGGGCATAAAGCACACCATTCAGTCCCCAATATGATGGAAGCAGTAATATGGCAGGGATAAAAAACAGCCCTTGTCGTCCGATATTTAGCAGAAGGCTCTGCCTTGCTCTTCCGATTGCCATATATAGCGTGGAATACACAAATTGAAATCCAAAAGTGAAGAATATAATCGTATTGGCTCGAAGGGCTATCCTTGCAATTCCCTGCATAGTTTCGTCTTTGCCGAAACAACTGATGACAGGAGAGGTAAATCCCATTATGAGTATGCTCCAAAGCACACAAAACGAGGTTGTAAGTATCAGGGAACAGCGCACTGCTTCCTTTAATCGTTGGAAGTTGCCTGCTCCGTAGTTATAGCCAGTCATCGGTTGCAGTCCTTTGACAAACCCGAAGACCACGTTTGTTCCCAATGTTACAATCTTCAGAACGATACCCACCGCTGCGACAGCCTCCGCTCCATATTTCACGGCAGCCCTCTGCAACAGACTGATGGAAAGGGTCTGGAGCAATTGCAGAAAGAGCATCGAGATGCCTATTTTGATGATGTCCGCATACATTCTCATCGTGGGAGCGAACAGGGTAAACGATACTTTCACCTCTGCTTTCGAGAGGAAGAAGCGAATATAAATGGCTGTCGTGATAATTCTTGAAAGAATGGTTGCCCATGCCGCACCTTCCACGCCCCAATTGAAAGTGTAGATAAACAAGGGGTCTAATGCAACATTGACGATAGAGCCGATAATCATTGCCATTGCAGATGTTTTCGATGCACCTTGTGAAACAATGATGTTGGACATCGACACATTCAATGCCCCTATGACACAACTGATGATGAAGAGTCTGCCGTATGCTTCTGCCAAGTGCATCATACCCTCGTTTGCTCCCATAAACAGCAGGATGTCCGGCAGGAACGCATTGCACATAAAGGCAATGAGGGCAGCCAAAATCACAGAAGTAACCACTGAGACGGAAGCGACCTGACTTGCCTTGACAATCTGCTTTGCCCCCAACAGACGGGATACATACACTCCGCCGCCGACACCGAACATCAGCCCTATCCCGAGAAACAACAGCGACAGAGGAAAAACAACCGATACGGCGGCAACGGGAAGAGTTCCCAGACGTGCAACCCAGAAAGTGTCCACCACATTGTATATTGCCATAATCAGCATTGCGATGACAATAGGTATCCCCAACTTTGTCAGGGCTTTCATCATACTTCCTTCTTGTAGAATATTTACAGCGTTGTTCATCTTTATAATCTGTATCTTTTTAAGTGAATAAATTCCGCTGCAAAGGTACGGAGGGATACAGGCTGTTGCAATAGACGGACAACGGTGATAATAGCACTATTCGTGGTAATTCTTTCTGAAAAGCGTGGGAGAGACTCCTGCGACCTTAGTAAACAGTCGTGTAAAGTAGGAGTAATCGTCAAATCCCAGACTATGCGCTATCTCCTTGACGGAGGCTGTCGTATAGACCAACTTCCGCTTTGCCAACAAAATAATCTCGTCTTGAATATGACGGCTCACGCTTGTCCCCAGAACAGCATTTACCGCCTCATTCAGGTAGGCAACGGTAATGTTCAGCCGTCCGGCATAGAATGATGGCGAACGGTTAATTCGAATATTGTTTTCCAGAAAATCCCGAAATTCCCATACTATTTCCTTGTGTCTGGTCATAGTACTCTGAAATTCGGATTGAGCTATCATTGTATTCGCAACGTTATCCACGACCAATCCCACGATGACGGTGGTCAGTCGCTGAACTATTGCTTTGGCAGATGGATTTTCCATACAACCCAATTTGCGGTCAAGAAGCGATAGTAATAGTTTCAGTTCCGATATGTCGGATAGTTGTCTTTGGGGACAACCATATCTCTCAAGCGTTCGTTTTTCCTCCTTATCCACCAGTACCGAGTCGATAATGAGAAATTTTGCAGAAAGATTGGAAGCATCAATGATGCGATGCACCTGTCCCGGAAGGATGATAGCCAAACTTCCTTTCCCGAAAGCGTATTCCTTGAAATCAATATCCAGACGGCATTGCCCATCCTCTATGAATCCAAAGAAATAATAATCGTCAGTATGGGAGAAAGCGTATCTTTCCGAAGGTGCCGATGTCTGGGAGACGACACTCTTAAGATAGACTCCGAAATCTGAGAGCTGTGAACTTCTATGGATGGGTAATTGGGACATTTCTTGTACTTATTTTATTCTTGACAATACACTCTCAATGTCTATCCTGCCATTGTTGAAACTTGCTCATCACGAAAAAAGCAGAGAGTAAGCTAAGCACTGTTAGGATAATCCCAACAACTGACCATAAGAACATCTGCAAAGGAGATAGAATGGAAGTCTTTGCCAATTCAACAAAGGCATAGACACAATAAGGCAAAGTCAAGATTGTGGTAATGATAACAGGTATATATTTTCGGTATATTGCCCATTGAGCAAGATGTACTATAAGATGGAGGGAATACCCTGCAAATGCAGCAAACCACCATTGATAAGCATCCAACCATACGGTACAGAAAGAAATGAGGGAAATCAGAATGAACTCGTGGACAGTCCCAATAGCAAATGTGGCTGTGGAATAATCAAAATGTCCCCTGCGTGCAAGAAACTGCTCGAATTGAGGGAAACGCCTTTTCAATTCGTCCCTATTTCTGTCAAGCCAATGCCTAAACATGATAATCTCTTCGTATTCGTGAAGCATGAATACAACGGGGAGAAGTATCATTATCAATTTTAATTTCGTCATAATGGTTTCCAAAACTCTATGGTCATCCTTTTTTTAACACATTCCTTAAATCTCTGACATACCGAGCTTGCCGATATTTCAAAT
>NZ_QFFX01000107.1:0-4531 GCF_023522295.1 Prevotella sp. TCVGH
GGAGGCGCGAAGCCTCCGAAGAGCGGCATCCGACTTGTCTCCGTGTGTTAGCCTTTGCAAACATAGTAACTTATTGTTCGTGACGATACAAAGAAAGATAAATTTTACTCAAATGGAGCGGTACTGTACGCATTGCCAAGCAAAGCACAAGAATCAACTGGACTTCTCCTACAACGCCTTATTCGTTTCACAGAATGTCGCAAAAATGATGATGAAGGCTTTGGTATTCCATGGTTTCTTTCAAGGAAATCATGGCAAGCACATACATCTCAAAATTATTTTTCAACAAATGTCTGAGCATACCGAACCGAAAGTTAATTGGTCATACTGTCAAAGAACTCTTTGGCTGGCAGCGGAAAGCTGTGTAGTCATTATCTCAAACTTAACTATTGTTGTAATGAAACTATAGAAATTGCTCCATGACCCGAAAATATTCCTCCCAAAGGAGTGAGTTTCTCAGATTTAATTTGTATTTTTGCTATGTCATATCAGAGTTTTGCTTGTTTATTTTTGCAACTCTAAGATAAGTGAAAATTCTGACATGTCAAAATCTTGGGTCGCTCGGCTTTGCCGCTTAGTTAGTATAGGAACTTCCTTGTTGCTTAAGTACTTAAAAAGTTTAATTTATAATAGAGTTGCGGAATTAAGGATTAATTAGAAGAAAAGATATGCAAAAGAGAATGTATTTGGCTGTCTTATTGCTCTTTTCCTTGTTTGCACTGAGGACACAGGCACAACATGCTGCGAGGGCCGAACAAATAAGACTCTTTTATGACCGCTATATGGTGTATTTTGAGGAGTGGAACAACAATAAGCTGTTTGATTTGCAGAGTAAGTTCTTGACGCCCGAAATGCTGGAGAAAAAAGGGCGCTTGGCGAATGCCACGGATTCCGATCCTATATTGCGTGCGCAGGATGTGTCGGAGTATGGTCGACAGTCCTTGACATGCCAGCATCTGGAGGGCGACTGGTACGAGGTGACATATCGCTGGGATGCGCAGGATACCACCGCCATTCACATACCAGTGAGAGTAGAAGAGGACGAGAAGGGGCAGGTGCGCATCAACTATATCACACCCGAGTGGGGAGGGAGACGCTATGGCAACCATCTATTTGATATTCCTGCCCCAAAGGTGGCGGATCGAAAGGATGCTCGCACTTTCGTGGAAACCTTTTTCAAAGCCTATACCTATCCCTATGTGAAGATGTCCCACACCTTGGAGCAGGATTTGGAACAACTGCGCAAACGATACTGCACATCATCGTTCCTAACGGGGAAATATGCAGCCATCAAACAGGAGTATATGAAGGATTATGAGGACATAGATCCGTTGGTTGACTGCGCCGACTTCGATGCATTCTGGTATCCCTCCATCAAGATTGACTCTATTGATAGTCACACCTTCCGCTTCGGTTATGATACATGTGTCAAGGGTTGGCACCAAAATATAAAGGTAGTGGTGACACGGGAAAATGGCCGTTTCCTCATTTCGGACATAGAAGCGGAATAAGGGTTGACGCAAGGTTGTATTTTACAGGAATGCTTATGCTAATTCAATAAAATAATACCACAATGACAATTAACAAAACAATCTTTACTTTGATTATTTTGCTGTCATCACATGTTCATGCACAGCAAGTTTCTTTCCACACATTCCTGTCCGAGCACGAAAAGGTGGAGAGGTTGGACTGTGCGTCCTTTGGCTGTCCATACGAGTTTATTGAAAATGAAAATCGGTATTCCAAGTTCCTTCCCCCTGCCAATGATGACTGCCTATGCAAACAGAAAGATATAAGATGGCAAAGGGGAAGTTACGTTGAGTTCAAGAATTTCATAGCAGTTGCCCTACAACGCTATTGCATGAACTATCAAGACGGCAACAACGAATGGTTCATGGAGAATGATGGGGTTGACTACATGCTCATCACATATTCACGCGATGGCAAGATGATTGATTACAAGTCCATTGGTCACTACGGTACGACTGCTTACAAAATAAGCATAAAGGCATCGGACGATGGAAAAAGCCTCGTGGTGGAGCAACGGACATTGGACGATTGCAGTCTGTTGGTTCAATACAAGAATCTGGAATACACGTCCTGTACGCGCAAGTACACCCTTAATTCGGACGGAAAGATAAAGGAGAGCGTCACCGTTGCTCCCCACAAAGAGATTGTGGATGTCCTTTCCTCGGTAAAGCAATTTTCCTTTGAGCAATTCAAGGCTTACTTTCAAAGACAGGACAACCCCAAGATAGACCACACGCTGTTCACCAGGGAAGGAGGGGACAAGGAATTGCCCTTCGAGTCATGCCTTGCACTGATTCCATATCCTTTGGACTACAACTGTTGGCCTCGCAACATTTGGTGGACAGCCTACCAGTACATTGAGGACGAGGAACAGTTCTCCTTTTTCGTTATTAAATCTTGCGACACCCCAAAGATAGGATTCTATCCATATAGTGACAACTTGATACTGGAGTTTCATAAAGACGGAACTTTCAAAGGCGCAAGGAACGTCTATCATTTCAATGACAACTATTTCGTAGACGAAGATATGAAGAACAACATGATAACAAAAACACTAAAGCATATTTTCGCAGAGAGAGCAAGGCAATAGTGCCCAAATTATAATCATACCAAAGATGTAATGTAGAATTATAATTCTGGCAATGTGTTCCTTAATGCTAACCTACTATCCTATCTGCATAGAAAAGAAAAAAACAATAAAGCCAGCAGAACCACTCAACCCATATACGGAAATCTGCAGAGTTGGTATCAAAACCTCATCTGCAAAATTAGGCAAAACTTTCGAGAATCTACTCTTGCTTACTTGAATATAAAATTGGTCAGTCGCTCATCAAAAGTTAGTTTTGTCTCTTGGCATTAAGATGTGAGTGTTTTTGTCACATCGCACGCATCTTCTCATCGCTGTTGCTCTGCTCTATGGAATCGTGCTGTTTCCGTTTTCCCCTTGTAAAGGTATAATAGATGGAGAAGGCGAAAGAGGGAATGAACCTGCCATACATGTAGGTTTTCCGATAAATCTTGTTGGTTAGAGTATAACTCCAGTTCTTCTGTCCGCAAATTAGGTTATTAACCGACAATTTGCAGGTAAGTTTGTCGTTGAAGAATGTCTTCATGCACGAGAAGTCTAACTGGTGGTAATCCCTGCTCTTGCCATATGCCGACTTGGATTCGGAGATATAGCGGTAGAGCAACTGCATGCGGATATCCAACGGAAGGACAAAGGTGTGCTGCGTGTAGATTTTCCAGTCGAAATTGTTAACGGAAGTCTCGGAAGTGATATACCTATCAAAACTTACCCTTGCTTGGTTCACAATCGACCACCACGATGCTACGTTGATGGGGACATAGAGGTTGAGATTTGTCAGCCGGTTCTTCACCCCATCCACATAACTTGCCACGGTCATTGCCTGTCCGTCCACGATTTCTGTCCTGTTGTAGTTGTCAAGACCATTGTTGCTCCACACGTGCGTGAGGGTAAGGTTGTATTTCTGCGCCAACTGGTAAGTAACGCTGATGTGGTTGGTGTAATTAGGGCGCAAGTCGGGATTTCCCATCTTGAGCGTATAACGAGAGTAATAATACCGGTATGGCATCAGTCGTGTGAAGCCCACCCTCTGTGTCCTGCGGGATGAAGAAAAAATCATTGTGTGCTGTTTACTCAAGCGGTAGGTGTAGTACAGGCTGGGGAACAGGTCGAAATGGCGGTAGGAGAAGTCGTAGCCATCAGCTTTGGCATAGTTGTACTCACCCCGAAGCCCAACCGTCAGGTTCCATTTCTTGCCAGAAAGGTCGTATTTCAGATATGCCGCTTGCAGGTCTTCCGCATATTTAAACGAGTAACCCTTGTCGGCACTACTGCTCCAACTGCCGTTTGTGAGTGTTTGCTCCTCGAACTCGTTGTCTTTTAAGGAATGGCTGCATTTGATGCCAGCCATCAGACTGCCATGCTTCAGGAAGTCCCATTCCACTCTTGTTTCGCCCGAAAGAATGAAAAAAGGAACGGATTGATGATGGCGCAGGTTCTCGGTGGAAAGAAGATTGCCGCTGCGGTCGTAATTTTTGTACTCAAACTCATCGTTGTTGGGATAAAAACTCTTTGCCACATCTGCCAGCACCAGCAGTTTATTGCGGTCGTCCTGTCCAAACTTGTGTGTAAAGTTCAGCGATGCGCTCAGCATGTTCTGGTTTTGGATGGTTTCATGCTTGCTGTCAGTGTGCACCGTTTTAGGAGCGTTCGTCCCATCCACCAAGGTGTAGCCGTTCACATGCTCATCTTTGTACCAGTGTGAATAGTTGAGGCTCAAGGCGAATTTGTTTCTCGCATTGAAATCGTAGTAGATGTTCGAATTGACAGTTCCTATTGCGTCGTCCATTCTATCAACTATATTGTTTTGGTAGTTGACTAACTTTTCATAGTTTTTGGTCTATTGCTGTCCGGTAAAACTCAAAAGAGCATAAATATCCTCCCCGAAGCCCAGTAAAATTGGACTTCGGGGTTTAT
>NZ_QFFX01000108.1:0-4465 GCF_023522295.1 Prevotella sp. TCVGH
ACACACGCAAGCAACTGCTTGCCAGGGCGAAGTTTATACTGACTAAACACAAGTCCAAGTGGACAGAATCGCAAAGGATAAGGGCGGAAATAATCTTTGAACACTACCCGGAACTCAAAAAAGCCTATGACCTAGCTATGGAACTTACCGATATTTATAATGCCAGAAGCATCAAGGACGCGGCAAGATTGAAACTGGCTAAGTGGTTTAATAAGGTAGAGAAGTTGGGCGTGGATAATTTCTATACAGTGATTGACACCTTTAAGAACCATTATGATACCATACTCAACTTCTTTGTCAACAGAGCCACAAATGCCAATGCTGAATCCTTCAACGCAAAAGTCAAAGCCTTCAGGGCACAGTTCAGAGGAGTAACGGATATTCCTTTCTTCCTTTACAGGCTTATGAAATTATGTGCATAAGGAGAGAGGGGTTGCAACTGGGTTTTACGACTGACCCCAAAATCTTTTCCAAGAACCTTTTCAAGGAAAAGAATTAAGGATAAATAAAATCTGAGAAACTCTCTCCTTTTTTTTAGTAGTAACGGAAAGTAGGCGTCAGTCTTAAAAATATA
Source organism: Prevotella sp. TCVGH (assembly GCF_023522295.1). Lineage (NCBI taxonomy): Bacteria > Pseudomonadati > Bacteroidota > Bacteroidia > Bacteroidales > Prevotellaceae > Prevotella > Prevotella sp. TCVGH. The sequence continues at coordinate 575 of NZ_QFFX01000108.1, forward strand.
CCTCTTCACCGAAGACTGTCTACCGTGTTGCAAAAGCAAAGGGCTGACTTCACAGCCAACCCTATACACATTATACAAAAACATTATGAATACTTATTTAGCGAACAAGATTTAAAAAGTTTCGCAACTATTTATATGGTCATATTATAATTTACTGTTTGATAATGCCATCGCAATCAGCACATGCTACTTGGCATTTCTTACATTTTTTTTTGCAATATCGCTCACACTGCAAGCGAATATCGTATCCGAGCATGGCACCCAAGATAAAATCCTCTTCAGGCGTTAACTCGTTGAGCGGTTTATGGATTATGAAACGTACAGCATCAATACACGCCTCGGTGCCAAAAAACAAATTTAGACTATTGTTTCCTACGGGCTGTATAAGATAGTTAATATGCTGACTTGCAAGTCGTTCTACAGCAAATGTTTCATATTTTTTATGAAAGGTATAGAGTACCATTTGTCGAACTCCTTTCTTATACTCATAAATATGATTCATGAGTACCTTTAATTCAGCTGGTAAGGTCTCTATAGTCTTCATGTCAATCGTGTTTCAAATAATTTCTTTGATGGTTGTATTTATAAACTTGGCTTGATTTCTGCGAGCCATGTATCAATTCGTTCATCAGTTTTATCTTCTTCATTGAGATCGTCAAGTGCTAAACCGACAAACTTACCATCTATTACAGCGTCACTGTCATCAAAAGTGTAACCATCGGTAGACACTGCACCCACTACATGCGCACCCTCTACAGCATGGTAAAGCTCTGCCATACCTCCACAAAACGTGTCTGAATAAGATTCTGCATCACCACAACCGAACAAGGCTACTGTTTTGTTGGACAAGTCAACATCCTTCAAAACCTCTACCCCACTGTACCAATCGTCTTGCATCTCTCCAGATCCCCATGTAGACGTTCCTAATATAAGATTGTCATGACTTTTTAATACATCTTCATTGAGATTAGCTACATCCATAGCTTCAACACCTAATTTGCTTGCAATTTTTTCTGCAATAGCCTGACAGGTTCCTGTCGATGAACCGTATATTACAACTGTTGACTTCATATTTTTTCTATTTAGTTTTACGTTTTATAATTGTCTGATGCAAAGGTAGACACTATTTGACACTCATGCAATACCTAAATGTGATGGTTTTTAAGTATTACGTACTCATAAAACAAAACATATCATGAAGCCTATATACATAAAAATGGTTATTCGCTTCACTGGAACGCCATTATATTCTAATAAGAGTCGAGCCTTTCATCAACGGATTAGAGCTATTCAGCTGGATAACATAGACCCCTCTGGGATACGATGATACGTCTAACAAATAAGAAGAAAAGCCTGCATCAAAACTCTTTCTCTCCAAAAGTACACCTGAAGTACTGTACACACATACCGAAAAATGATGACATGAGGGTTCTTTCAGCTTTATTTCAACTTTTCTATCTGCTCTCACTTCAAATTGCACACCTGCAGGTTGATGAGAAGAGATACCTTTCACGCCACTAACACCTAATATATATAATAGTCCCTTATACACATCTATCTGCCCATAGCCATACCAATTATTTGGATAGGTCAAAGAAGTATCATAGTGGGTACAAGTTTTTGCAAACACTTCCATTATGTCCTCACGAGTTAGCGTAGGCTTGGCTTGTAGCCAAAGCGCAACAGCTCCTGCCACGGCTGGAGTAGACATTGACGTTCCTGCATTGCTATTCCAAGCATAGGTACGCCCGTTGAACTCAAAATGTGCAACGTCTGACTTGATATCGTTTGCCTTTGGATTCTTTTCCAGATAATAACTACTATACGAGGAAATAATATTTGTCCCTGGTGCCATTACGTCGGGCTTAACACGCCCATCGTAAGTTGGACCTACAGACGAATAGGCTCCACGAACACCGTCAACACCTTGATTATATGGACGCCACTCTCCTAAATAATTGGTGATACCTGTTCGGTAAGAGGTTGCTCCCACTCCAATAACAGAAGATAATGAGGCAGGCGAATGAATGTTATGCGTGCTCTCGCCAGCACACAGGCGTTCATCCAACGGGTTGGCTGTCCAAACACCTCCCACCCTAAAAACTTCAACATCGGCTTGCGCCCCTAAAATCTCAAATGAGAATGGAACGGCGTGCCCTATCTCGCCCTTTGACCACATTCGCACATCGTACACCAACTCTGCGGAGTCGTAACATGACCTGTATCCTACCATACTGAACACGTATTGCTTATTGCCCAACCGCACGGTATCTACGTAGATAGAATCTTTACACCTCAAAATGTCTTGAGTAAAAACCTCATGACTGTGCTTCGTATTATCATAAGAAGTAAATCTAATTTGAAAAGGCGATGCCGATTTTAATGTCACATAAACGTTATCAGGTCTGCCTTCCACAAACGTACCCATCCCTGCTTGTCCTATGGGTTTGTGAAAATATGACTTCACCTGTCCGTCGTTACCCGCCGAAGCAATAATGATACGACCTGGACCCGATAAGCTATCCAGTACTGCATTGTACAAAACATCATCGCCATGGAAATCTTGATGTGAACCTTCGCTAAACGAGATGACACACGGCTGATTGCTATATCTCGCATAATCCATGATATACTTAAAACCAAGAGCATCGGTAGCATAGGTATATTTGTAACGATTTGCCGAATCTACCAACGCTTCATCACCAACCACAAAGTTACTGACCAGACAAATATCGCTCTCATACGCCATACCTCTATACGCACTGTTATATCCACTGCCTGCGGCTATGCCTAAGGTGTGCGTGCCATGCGTCTGAATCAATCCGTCTCTCGAATGGGCATAAGCCAATATTTCCGCCCTTCCCTCGTACGAAGCTCCCACATACATTTTGCTTTTCAAAGTGTCTACCGACAATTGATCCCAAAAACGCTGGATGCGATAGTTTGTTGCAGTAGCATCAAAAAAGTTGGGGTGCGTCAAATCAAACCCCACATCTTGCACTCCTACAACAACCCCTCGTCCTGTATAGGCTTGCGGTAAGGGAGACGTTCCTGCATACACGGGCATTGCATCAAGGCAGTATGCCAATGAATCTGTGTGCAAGCCATTACTTCGGTGCGCTTCTATCCTATCGACATACCTTTCGAGCGACAGCTTGGCAAGTTGTCGCAAAGGTACACTCACAATAAAGATGTCTCCAAATTGTGCCAACAACTTACAATGATGTTCCTGAAACACTCGTTGTGCATCTTTGCTAACCTTGACAAATGCACACAATTCTTGGGATTGACTGAGAGGGATGGGCTTTGAACGTGTGCCTTCTACATCTCCTTGCCGTCCTATCAGCTCTTGCTGTAAAACCAGCTGTCTCACCATTGTTGACATCTTGGCATAGTTTGCATGCTGTGCACTTGCGCACACCGTACAAAACATGGTGATAATGAAGAAAAATTGCAAACGTTTCATTACCTGCAAAGTAAAGCAAAATATCTGTTAGCTACAAAAAATTCATCACTTTTATTTAGAATATACTACAACTCTTGCACTTAAAAGCGACATTTCTACAACGAAAAAATCCTCTCAAAAAACATCATAATAAAAACTGCGTATATGCTGCATGGAAGGCTCATTAATGCTGAATTTTCTTTACAAAGTGTCTCTCAAAACTCGCGTAAAAACAACCAACAGCAAAGTTGGTCGCAAATACGCGAAAAATGAGCGAGGTTTATAATTGACTGTTATTCATAATGTTATGTTTACGCATCGTCTTTTCGTTCCTTTTTTAACCACTTCTTAGCGACTAAAGCATTGAGATAGCAATGCAACTAATCAGCGAAAATGAAGAAATATCGAAGTTGGTGTAAACTGACTGATAATGAGTAGGAAACGGA
>NZ_QFFX01000109.1:0-4362 GCF_023522295.1 Prevotella sp. TCVGH
AATGGTTATCTTACGAATCAAAAGTCCATTTCTCTTTATGTAGGTAGCACTTCGGGAATGGAGTTGCGGATTTAAGGGTGAGTAAATACTTTTGCAACATCGCTAAAATCAAGAAGAGATTGTATGAGAGTAAAAAATAGAGATCTAACAATCATTTGCCTATTATTCCTAAAGTAGGTAACATAAATGCAAGTTCAGAATAGCATTGCAAAAAAGATAAGTTTGCTATAGTCCTCTTCCTCTTTTCTTCTTTTTCTTGGCTTGGTTTCTGAGCCTGTGCTGCCATGCTCTCTCGGCATAATCATCACCGTGTGTCTGTGGGTTGATTAACCCGCCTACTCCGGAAATGATTTCTTCTGCTGCATTTATGGCAGTACTTGCCACATTGCTTACGGCTTGTGCAATAGATGAACTTTCATTTGTGTTGGCAGGTGATATATGGGAGCGGCTGGGAGGAACAAGTTGATAACCTGTATCGGATTGAGCGTTGTTCTTTGTCGGCTCATCTGCCATTGTCATGGTTTTCTTTGGTTCAGTCTTTTTGCTTATCTCGAAGTTCTTCTGTAAGGAACGGTAACTAAACTCCCTGCCGATTTCGGAAGCCTTGAAGGTTTGTTCTGCATATGAGAACCTCAATCCATAGACATTACCTTGCTTGTTCTTCATGCGCTCTATGGCGATGCCGTTCTTATTCAGCTCATAGAGGAACATGGAATGTCCCGTGATACCTGTACCTTTGTATTTTTCAAGTAGGGCATAGCAAATCTTCTGTATTTGTTGCTTGGTCTGTTCTCTCGTAGGATTGGCTTTTGCTTTCTGATGATTCTTCTCCACCTTGACCTCCTTTGCGATGGTCAAGCCTTTCTCTCTGCTTATTTCCTCCGCCACTCTTGCTGCCCTGTTGCTCACAAAAGTAGTATCATAGACCTCTCCGTACAGGCTGATACGATTGGCAATGATGTGAATGTGTCTATTATCAGTGTCCTTGTGCGTTACCGCTACCCATTGGTGGTTGTCAAGTCCCATCTGTTTGGCAAACAGATGGGCTATTCCCATAAGCTCGGATACAGGCAGTCTTTTCTCGTCTTGTGGTGCGATGCCTATTTCAATACGGAGGAACTTGTTCCTGCAACGGCTGTTATAGTCGCTGACCACTTTCATTTCCTCATAGATAGTCTTCGGCTCTCTGCTGCAAAGATTGTGGAAAGCAAGCCGACTGCCGAGCTTGCCCTCTCTGAAAATATAGTCTAAAGCCGTGCTGCCGTGGGTTATCGCCTTACATTTACCTATCATCTCTCTTCATATTTAAGACCTTATATATCTCATCATCCACACGAAAATGAGGGTCGTAGAATCTCTTAAATGCCTCTTTGGCACATAGCGAAAGGTTCTTTGTGATATGTACCCACCTTTCATCCTTAACCTTGATGAGGTTAGAAATCTGCCCATAGAACCGTCCTGTGTGCTGAAGTATGGCAATGGCTTCCCTTTCATTGTCGGTCATCTTAGGAACGGCTGCCACCTCTCCATTTAGGAGTATCTCACGGCAGTAATCGGAAAACTTACGTCCCGCACTTTCAGCCTTTGACTTAATACGCTGCTTTTCTTCTAAGGTGCATCTTACCTTGATGAACTCTGTCTTGTTCATCCGCTGTTCTTTCTTATCCCTCGGCTGCCATCGGACAGCTTTTCCTTTGTATCTATTCATATAAGTTTCCTTTGAAAGTTAATCATTATAGATGATTTGTTGTTGCTTAATTTCTGAATGCTGACCGATGAGAACGTAGTGATTACGGTCTTATCTCCCCGATAGTCTGACGAGGGGAGCAAGAGCAGTTTGTGGGTACAAACTGACGTCTTGCAATATCAGCTAACGAAACGTTTACGCACAAGGCGTTTTGTAGCCTAAAAGTGAATGCCGTGCATTCCATGTATAACTGCGTTCGTGATATTCTCTGCGTTCTGTACGTTCGACAAGTGTTCATTGTCATGTTCTCTGAAAATGGATTGAGGGTTTTGGATGGAAAGCTTGTTCCTTTTCAAGAAAACCCTCACCCTTTTCCTGCAGCTCACAACCTTCTCCATTTCTCTATGTCCTCACCATACTCTTCCAGATGGAGGCGCACGATGTTCTCCACGAAACTTGAAAGGTTGCTGCCCCTGTCGCCCAACCTGCGCACGATGAAGTCGGCACGCTCCTGCGTTTCTCGGCTCAGATAGACTGCCTTTCGGTTGCTCAGTTTGGTTGGCACAAGATAGGCTTGCTTGTAGGCTTCGAGTGTTTTCTTCCTCATTTTGGAGCTGATGCGCCTTTGAACGGTTGCATTCTCTGTATGCTGTGCAGGCTCAGAGTGCGCAGTATTCTCTGTGTCCTGTTCATTAGGCTCTTGAATAAGTCTTGCTTTCCTTGCCCGAAGTTCGGCAATGATATGTTCAGACGAATTTTCTATCTGATTTAGTCCAAAATACTGCTTGTCGGAATGGATTGTATTCTTCATTCCCACATTACTGACTTTTTGCTTTTCCATGTTTTTATCTCATTTTATGTTTGACTTGTTTTGATTTCATGTTTTGATTTTGTTCTGTAACCGACATCCGTGTCTGTATCTGCCCTTTATGCTTCTGTCGCTCACGGACACGGTAAACATGAAACTCGTTGAGGTCTTTGAAGCCTTTGTAATGTACGGACATATCCTCCACCTTGAAACCTACCTTTACAAATTCTTGCACGGTTTTCCGCCCTGCATCGTCATTGTCAAGGAAGGTACGGATATGCGTTAGGTTGTGGTCATTCAGATATCGAATAGCCCTTGCCACATTGCTTACGGAGTTTAGCACAAGACTGTGGTTGGCTACTTCTTCTTTCATTGAAAGAAAAGAGAGGAAATCCATAAATCCCTCAAACACGCATACGGACAATGTATTGTCTATTGCGTGTTCTGTTTGTTTATCCGTGAATACGGGAGTTATGTCCTTCGGGGCTATCGTTCCCTTGAACGAGTGATTGTCTCGAAGCTCATATCCTCCCGACAGGTTGGCAAAGCCGATGGCTTGATAGCGCCTGCCTCTTACCTCATAGCTGATACATTTAAGGAAAGGCTTTGCCTTTTCCAAATCAATGCAGCGTACCTTTGTAAGATACTCCTGCAAATGTGGCGGTAGGGTGCCTGATATACTTATCAGTTTCCTTGTCTCGTTTGCAGCCATCGTTGGTTGGAGATTGTTTTGTGAGAAGTCTTTGTGAGAACTATATACTGTATTATCGGAAGCGTTTTGCCCCAAGCGGCGGATGGCTTCCGATAGTGTGCAGTCCTCCAAACGCATACAGAGGTCGATGATACTTCCGCCCCTGCCTTCGGCATAGTCTATCCAAAGGTTCTTCTCTGTGTCCACCTTGAAACTCGGATGTGTTTCTGCACGCAGTGGTGAGCGGTACAACGCATAGACTGGTGTTCTGCGTACAGGCTTGATGCCTTTCCTTTCAAGATACTCCACGATGGGGGATCGCTTGATGCGTAATAAATCTTCTTCTTTCATTGTGATATGTTTTAATTGAATGGATTGAATCATTTTTGTTTGAATGACAATGGTGTATTTGAATGATATTTGAATGGTAGTTGAATGATTATTGAAAGAAATTCTCTTTTCAGAAGTTTTTCCCCTCCAAACTTTTTCATCTTTCTTCTTACTACATACTATTTTGTGATAAGTATCTGATAATCAGTCTTATTTTGTAGTACCAAGTCATACTGCAAACTTACTACATTCGCCTACTACATCTGACTGCTGCAACTATTCAGCAAAGGACACGGTAAAATCTTCCTTACCTTATATACATAGATGGGACTGCCGCCCTCACGCCTTCGGCTTACTTTCTCAAAGCCTGCCCTCCTAAGGGCTTCGCCCATGTGCTTTAAGGACAAGGGATGATGCGTGTAAAGTCTCAAGTAGGTGATTATCTCGGTGGTGGTCATATAAGTACATTGGGGATTATCCTCCGTTGGTTTCTCAAAACAGCGCAACAGTAGTTCCATTTCTGCGGTCTGTACTTGGAAGTCTTCGCTCTCCCTGTATAGTTCCGTGATTTCATCATCGTCAAACCAATAGCGAAAGCCTGCGTTTAACAAGGCTTTCGCTTCGGCATAGACATTATCCATAGATATTGCCTTTGCACGCTCAATGTCAATGGAAAACACCTCAAAGGGAAGAAAACGCCTGCTGCCTGTGGGGTCGGAAGGAAGTCGTTACCATTTACCGATGCAACGAAACTCGCCAAGTGTGGATATTCCTCCACATACTTGTCGTAGGGCATACGGTACTTGACCATCGGGCAGGTAATAAGGTTTTTGAGTTCGTTTTCGT
>NZ_QFFX01000010.1:0-65128 GCF_023522295.1 Prevotella sp. TCVGH
AAAATAATCTGCGAGTATCTCTGGAAAGATACAACGCAACAATTGCTCGGTCTTCATGATGCAAAGATAACAAATACCTATGAAATTATGTGCATGAGGAGAGAGGGATGCAACTGGGTTTTACGACTGACCCTGAAGATCTCCACAAGTATTCATTGATTACGGAGTATCTGCATTCCAAACAGAGCGAAAGAGATAAAAATGCCTCTCTATTTATCAAAAAAGGTATTCAAGAGGGATTTTTCAGAGCAGACATCAACTATTCGATAGTAACACAGATTGCTCGTGAATCTGTGCATTATGCCATGATGAATCAACTGTACAAGGAGCACTCCATTCAAGAAGTGTTTAGTAACATTATCTTGCTGTTCATCAGAGGCATTTGCACATTGAAAGGGCTGCAGAGGTTAGAAGATTTGTCTTAAACTCCTGTTGTTCACGGCGCATACCGTAAATGCTCAGTACTTCGGTGCATAGTCCTCAACCCTCTTGGTTCTTTCCCATGTACTGCTTCGTCATCATATCATAATACAATGATTCTAATTCTGCAACGCTGAGTTGCGAAATGCTATATTCGATGTTTCTAATCAGTTCTTCTCTTCGGAGTTCTTGATCTTTTTCAAATCGTTGAAACTTTGTCATTTTTAAGGATTGATTATAGGAAGTTAGTGCAAGTTTTTTATTTATGCCCAAGCTCTTTCTTTTATATCAAGATTTATAGTCGTTGAATCTGTTTGACACCCTTCACCGTCTCCAGTTTCTTTACCAAGGCGTCCAACTTGGAAACATCGTCCACCTGAATGGACAGATTTCCACTAAACAATCCATCATGTGAGTCAATATTGATAGAGCGCATCATGATCTTCTCTTCCTTGGCAATGATACTGGTAATGTTGTTTACAATTCCAATATCGTCGTTGCCAATAATCTTTAATGTAATGGTGTACAACGAACTTCCTTGTCCGCTCCAACGTGCTTTTACTATGCGATAGCCAAAACGCTTCCGAAGTTCAGGGGCATTGGGGCAGTCTTTGCGATGAATCTTTATACCACCACTTACCGTGACAAAGCCAAAAACGGCATCACCGTAAATAGGATGGCAGCATGGCGCCAATGAATATTCCACACCTTTCAAGTTTCTGTCAATCACCAAGACATCATCATTTGATGAATGTGATTGAACATCAGGTTTTTCAAGATTGAAATCTTCAGCACTTTGTGCGGGTCTTGTTGAGATGCTGTTGAGTTCTTTGTCTCTAAGATCAATATATTGGTCGATGATATCGTTAACATCCAGTTTTTCGTCTGCAATTTGCTTGTAAAACTCGGACACCTCCTTGAACCCCATTTTCTTTACCAAATGGCTCATGATGGCTTCGTCTAAATCCACCTTCTTATTCTTAAATCGACGCTCTAACAGTTCTTTTGCATAGAGTCCGTCTTTGGCTTGCGTCTCCTTCAAAGCCAACCGAATCTTCGATTTAGCCCTACTTGTCTTAACAATATGGAGCCAGTTGGGATTAGGCTTTTGGTTGTTTTGGGTAATAATCTCCACTGTATCGCCCGATTTCAACTGTTCTCGGATAGACACGTTCTTGTCGTTAATCCTCGCACCCACGCAGGTGCTGCCTATTCTTGAGTGGATATAATAAGCAAAGTCTAACACCGTAGCCCCTTTGGGAAACTTCTTGATTTCGCCTTTGGGGGTAAAGACATACACTTCGTCTTCGTATAAATCCAACTTAAACTGATCCATCACCTGCAAGTCGTCGCCAGCTTCTAAAGCTGTACGAATCCCTGCAAGCCATTCGTCCACATTCCCTTGGCTCTTTATTCCTTTATACCGCCAGTGTGCTGCCAATCCTCGTTCGGCAATTTCGTCCATCCTTTCTGTTCTAATCTGAACCTCTACCCATTTGTTTTGTGGTCCCAGCACGGTGATATGCAGACTTTCATAGCCATTTGACTTTGGCACAGAGAGCCAATCGCGCAAGCGTTTGGGGTTGGGTTGGTACATGTCTGTAATGATGGAGTAAGTTTGCCAACATTGCATCTTCTCTTTTTCTAAAGGAGAATCCAAGATGATGCGAATAGCAAACAGGTCATAGATACCTTCAAAGCCACACTTCTGTTTTTTCATCTTCTGCCAAATCGAGTGAATACTCTTGGTGCGTCCCTTCATGTGGAATTTCAGTCCCGCACTCGTTAGCTTCTTCTCAATGGGTTCAATGAAGGTGGCGATGTATTTGTCACGTGCCTGTTTTGTGGCATTGAGCTTCTCCTTAATAAGGTAGTAAGCGTCATGCTCCAAATACTTCAAACTCAAATCCTCTAACTCACTCTTCAGTTGGTACAGTCCCAGCTTATGAGCCAAAGGCGCATACAGATAGCTTGCCTCCTCACTCACCTGATGTTTGGCATCTATGTTTGACACATCTCGTATTTGACGCATGAGGTTCACACGGTCGGCAATCATTATCAAGATGACACGCATGTCCTCGGCAAAGGACAACAACAAATTTCTGAAGTTCTCGCTTTCAATCACAGGGTTCTTGCGGTATAGCTCATCTATTTTAACCAACCCGTGAATGATGTGCGCAACCGTGTCTCCGTATTTCGCTCCCACCTCTTCTATGATCAAAATACCATTGACAACACTCTGGTGAAGTAAAATAGCAATCACGCCATCGCGTTTCAATCCTATTTCTTGAACAGCGATTTCGGCTGTCTGTAAGGCATTCAAAAGGGGGTTAAGCCCAAAAACATCACGGTCTACTTGTCCGTTTTCAACACATGCCTTGAGGTGTTCTCTGATATTTTCCTCATCATTATCCTGCAACGATTCACCAATAGACTGATGAATACGTTTGAAAATATCCAAATATTCTTGTCGTTCCGTATCCGTAAACTCGAATTTCTTGCTCATATCCCAATCTTTCTGTTGCCACAAAGATAATATTTTTTCTTCCAAACAACTCTGTTTTTCACAAAAAGTAGCTATCTTTGTCTCAATATTCAACGAACGTAAACTCGTGCGATGAGCAAGTCTTTTTAATTCAAGTTCTTATGACACAGCAAGATTTACAACAAATCTCTCAACGTGGTATGACGGAAGAACAAGTCAACCAGCAGTTGGAAAATATTAAAAATGGGTTCCCCTTCTTGGAATTACAAGCAGCGGCAAGTACAGAACATGGCATCATGGTTGCCGATGAGCTTCAGAAAAAGCATTATGTAGAGTTGTGGAACCAATACAAACAGGGCAATCACAGGATTGTCAAGTTTGTTCCTGCCTCTGGTGCTGCCAGTCGCATGTTCAAGGATTTGTATGCTTTTTTACATGCCAGTTATGACGTTCCCACTACCGACTTTGAAAAAGAGTTCTTTGGCAACATCAAGAAATTTGCGTTTAGTGAAGAGTTAACCGAAAAATGTGAAGAGAACGAAGGGCAGAAGATGACCAAGCTAATGGCTGAAGGCAAATATAAAAAGGTGGTTGAGAATTTGGTGGAGCCAAAAGGACTCAATTACGGACAGTTGCCAAAGGGGCTTTTGCTGTTTCATTATTACGAGGACGCCGCCCGCACCCCGATGGAGGAACATTTGGTAGAGGCTGCGCTATATACGAGTTGTCATGGAGAGGCTTACATTCACTTTACCGTATCGCATCAGCACCTCGAACTCTTTAAGAAACGTGTGGCTGAAGTAGTGAATAGATTTTCAAAGCGATATAAAGTTCAATATCACATTTCATTTTCAGAACAAAAGCCAAGTACCGACACCATTGCCACCAATATGGACAATACGCCATTTAGAAATGAAGACGGTTCGCTGCTATTCAGACCTGGTGGGCATGGCGCATTGATTCAGAACCTCAATGACATTGAGGCAGATGTCATCTTTATTAAAAACATAGATAACGTAGTGCCCGATCGATTAAAGACGGATACGGTGACCAACAAGCAACTCTTGGGAGGTATTTTGATAGAGGTTCAAGAACAATGTTTCCATTATCTTAATATGTTGGAAAAGGGAAAATACACGCACGATCAACTGGAAGATGCAATCCGATTTGTTCAGCGTGACCTTACGTGTAGAAATCCTCGACTGAAGTATATGGAAGACGAAGAGTTAATTCCTTACTTGAAAGCCAAACTCAATCGCCCCTTGCGCGTTTGTGGAGTGGTTAGAAATGTGGGCGAGCCTGGAGGAGGTCCTTTTATTGCAATAGGTAAAGATAAAGCAACCAGTCCTCAAATTTTGGAATCGAGCCAAATTGACAAGTCTAACAAAGAGTATGTTCGGATGTTTGAGCATAGTACACACTTCAATCCCGTTGATTTGGTTTGTGCTGTGAAAGATAGCAAAGGGCAGCCTTTTAACCTTCCCGACTATGTAGACCCTGAAACAGGTTTCGTTTCTTATAAGAGTAAGGATGGTAAGGACTTGAAAGCATTGGAACTACCGGGTTTATGGAACGGTGCCATGAGCAACTGGAATACCGTCTTTGTAGAGGTGCCACTAACAACTTTCAATCCTGTAAAGACCGTCAACGACCTTCTTAGAGAGCAACATCAAGCCTAAAGCAGAAAAGAAAAAGCGCTGTTCTCTTCATGCAAATTGGAGGGAATGAACAGAAAAGTGGGAGTGAATGAATAACATGGACTACCCACTTTTTCTTTATCTCTACTCTTCATTTGGTAGCCCAAAGTTCAGCTAAGCACTTTTTCTTCATTTCTTTTCTTGTTATTTTCACATGTTCACAGCCCTACAGAGAAGTGTCAATTGTTATTATTTTTCAGAAAACGCATACTTGTAAAATATTTAACAAGCCGTTCATTTTGCGCATATTTCCATACAAACGTGAATATGGTCACGAATTTGTGATTTTTATATTTTCCTCATTCACAAGTACTTTTATTCAAATGAGCAACGATGTTTTACTTTAACTCATTGAGTTAACCACCTTAACTCATGGAGTTAAGAGTGCTGAAGTATGTGTTTTCCATGCTTGTCTACATGTTTTAGAAGGCTTATCTCAATGCTTCAATGCACTCCTTTCCATGATTTTGTACTTTTACCATGTTTCGATGTGTCGTCGAGTTGCTATTTTCAACTTTTTGAAATAGTAATTATATTGACAAATCCTCCTTATTTTTGTCGCATTTTGTCAATTTTATTGATACTTAAAACGCAATTTTAGCCTCTTGAAAACAAGTAAAAAAAAAGCAGCTCAAAGTTTCTCCAGCACACTTATTTTACACGCGCCACATTTCTTATAGCATCCCCCGCATCGTTGCGAAACATCCACTAATAGAGCGTTTCTTTGAGAATATGGAAGATAGTTGCGTATAAAAGTTCTTAAAATCAATGGAGACAGTCATAAAATTATTATAAATAAACTCATATCTTTCGCTTCTATCTCATTATTATTGTATTTTTGTGCTTGGTTTTATAAATTGAATAACAACACTATTATGGCAGAAGCTATTGATATTCGTGAGTTAAATATCCGAATCGAACAACAGAGTGGGTTCGTCACCAACTTGGTTCAAGGAATGGATCAAGTAATTATAGGTCAAAAACATTTAGTAGACTCATTGCTCATCGCTTTGTTGAGTGATGGTCATATACTTTTAGAAGGTGTGCCGGGTTTGGCAAAAACGCTGGCAATCAAAACGCTGGCTCAGCTCATTGATGCTGACTACCGTCGTATTCAGTTCACGCCAGACCTGTTGCCTGCCGATGTTATCGGAACTTTGATTTACTCGCAAAAAGAAGAAAAATTCCAAGTAAAGAAAGGCCCCGTGTTCGCCAACTTTGTTTTGGCAGACGAAATTAACCGTGCCCCAGCCAAAGTTCAAAGCGCACTCTTAGAGGCAATGCAAGAGCACCAAGTCACGATTGGAGAAAACACGTACAAATTGCCCCATCCATTTATGGTTATGGCGACACAAAACCCCATAGAGCAAGAGGGTACTTACCAACTTCCAGAGGCTCAGGTGGACCGTTTCATGTTGAAAGTGGTGCTGGACTATCCTACATTGGAAGAGGAGAAGCTCATTGTTAAGGAGAATATTCAAGGCTGTCTGCCCCAGGTAATGCCAGTAACTACCGCTGAAGAAATATTAAAAGCAAGAACCATCGTCAACGAGGTATATATCGACGAAAAAATAGCCCAATATATTGCGGATATTGTTTTCGCCACCCGATACCCTGAACGATATGAACTACCTGAATTGAAGAATATGATTACTTTCGGCGGCTCGCCACGTGCTTCTATCAATTTGGCAAAAGCAGCGCGCACTTATGCTTTCATCAAGCATCGCGGATATGTGATTCCTGAAGACGTGAGAGCTGTGGTTCACGATGTGTTGAGGCATCGCATAGGATTATCTTATGAGGCAGAAGCCAGCAATCTGACATCCGAGGAAATTGTATCGAAAATTATCAATAAAGTAGAAGTTCCTTAAGGCTGGGTAACACAGGACAGGCTTGAAAGAAGTAGACAAGGCATGACAGCAGGAGTAGGACAACTTGAGGTGAGATGACAATGGAAACAAGTGAAATTCTAAAAAAGGTCAGGAAGATTGAAATCAAAACTCGTGGATTGAGCCAAAACATCTTTGCAGGACAGTATCATACGGCGTTCAAAGGTCGGGGTATGGCTTTCTCGGAGGTGAGAGAATATCAATTTGGAGATGATGTTCGAGATATCGATTGGAATGTCACCGCACGTTTCAATCACCCCTATGTCAAAGTGTTTGAAGAGGAACGCGAACTGACGGTCATGCTACTCATTGATGTCTCAGGCTCTTTGGATTTTGGTACCAAGAAACAAACCAAACGAGAAATGGTGGCCGAGATAGCTGCCACACTGGCATTCAGTGCCATTCAGAATAATGATAAGATAGGAGTGATTTTCTTTTCAGATAGGATAGAAAAATATATCCCACCCAAAAAGGGACGCAAGCATATTTTGTACATTATTCGTGAGATGCTCGACTTTGAACCACAGAGCAGAAAGACAGATGTCGGTATGGCGATAGAGTATCTTACCCGAATGATGAAGAGAAGGTGTACAGCTTGTATTTTGAGTGACTTCTATATCAAACATGAAACTGCCGAGTACGAACACTTCGAGCATGCGCTGACCATCGCCAACCACAAACACGACATCGTAGCAGTGCAGGTATATGACCAACGAGCTAAAAGCTTGCCCAATATCGGATTGCTGAAAATCAGGGATGCCGAAACAGGACATGAGATGCTGATAGATACCTCATCGGCTAAACTTCGTCGTACCCACACAGCTTACTGGTTGGAGCGTGCTGCAAAACTCAAACAGATATTTGCAAAAGGTGGGGTAGACTGGACCAGTGTAGCCACCGATGAAGACTATGTGAAAGCCATGATGCGCCTCTTTGCACAAAGAGGTGTGTAAACATTAGAATGGTCACGCTACTGAAAAAGGAACGGTATGTAATTGTCAAGAAAGAATGAATTTGATAAAAAAGAACTTTATAATTCTGCTGATAAGCACAGTGTGGTGCTTAGGACTTCATGCCCAAATAGGTGTACAGCAAAGGTTAGACTCTGTTGGTATCTTCATAGGACAACAGATTAATATGACGATTGACGTCACAGCACCTAAGAATGCCACGATTCATTTTCCCGCTTTGAAACCGTCGCACTATCTGGTGCCTGGTGTCGAAATTCTTGAGATTTCTAATAGAGACACGACAGCACTGGACAATGGGTTCGTGAAGGTATCGAAGCAATATACGCTCACTTCGTTTGATGAACACTTGTACGCCATTCCCGGACAGAAAGTACAGGTAAACGGCAAAGACTATGTGGGAAATACCTTGGCACTAAAAGTGGTTACGGTGGATGTTGATACATTGCATCCCAACCAATTCTTTCCACCCAAGGACGTTCAAGACAATCCTTTTTCATGGAAAGAATGGAGTCCTATCTTTTGGTTGAGTGTATTGATGTTATTACTTTGTGTATTAGGCTTTTACCTATTCCTTAGAATTTACAATAACAAACCCATCATCACACGTATCAGAATTATCAAGAAGATACCGCCTCATCAAAAAGCACTCACCGCAATAGACAAGCTGAAAAGTGAGAGAATGGTGTCATCTCCCGACCAAAAGACTTATTACACTGAGCTCACCGACACGTTGAGACAGTATATAGAAGAGCGATTTGGCTTTAATGCCATGGAGATGACAACCTCAGAGATTATTTATACGCTGCATGAGAAAGGAGACAAGAAGATGATTGATGAGCTGAAAAGTCTCTTTGAAACAGCCGACTTGGTGAAATTTGCGAAGTACGAAACGCTTATCAATGAGAATGATAAGAACTTGGTGAACGCTATCAACTTTATTGATCAAACAAAGATGGAGGGTGAACCCACCGAAGAGCGCATTGTTCCGAAATTAGATGAAAAAGACAGGCGAACTCAAAAGACCAGAAAGACCATCAAAATGCTCTTAACTGCCATTGGCATCAGCGTGTTTGCTTTGCTTATCTATATTGTCTATCAGGTTTATTTGCTCATGGTTTAACATCTGGAGACTACTAAATCGTAAAATGAAATAACGTGGAATTTGTAAATAAAGAATATTTCTTACTGCTATTATTGCTCATTCCGTATGTGATATGGTATTTCCTGTATCGTAAGAAGAGTGAACCTACCATGAAGATGAGCGATACACACGCCTATCTGTTTGCACCGAAAAGTTGGCGTACACGCTTGGTGCACGCACCGATGGTGTTAAGATGTCTTGCTTTCATCTTTATCATTTGTGTCTTGGCACGCCCCCAAACCCACAATGCTTGGGATGAACGTTCGGTGGAAGGCATCGATATCATGTTGGCAATGGATGTGTCTACCTCTATGCTTGCAGAGGACTTAAAGCCCAATCGCTTGGAAGCTGCTAAAAATGTGGCAGCAGAATTTATATCCGGGAGACCGAATGATAACATTGGCTTGACCATTTTTGCAGGAGAAGCCTTTACCCAATGTCCCATGACCACAGATCATACCTCACTTCTCAACTTATTGAGAAACGTTCGAACAGACATTGCGGCACGAGGATTGATATCTGACGGCACTGCCGTAGGAATGGGATTGGCAAACGCTGTATCACGCCTGAAAGACTCGAAGACTAAAAGTAAGGTCGTCATCTTGCTGACGGATGGTAGTAATAACATGGGCGATATCTCACCCATGACCAGTGCTCAAATTGCAAAAAGCTTGGACATCCGCGTCTATACGATTGGGGTTGGAACCAATAAAGTAGCTCCTTACCCAATGAGTGTAGGAGGAGGAACTCAATATATCAATATTCCTGTGGAGATAGACTCCAAGACGCTCAGTGATATTGCAGCAGTGACTGAAGGAAACTTCTATAGGGCAACGAATAATCAACAGTTGAAACAAATCTATAAAGATATTGACAAACTGGAAAAGACAAAGATGAATGTCAAGAAATTCTCAAAGCGTTACGAAGCATTCCAGCCATTTGCCTTGTTGGCAGTGCTTAGTTTGTTGCTCGAGTTGCTTCTACGAAACACGGTTCTGCGTAGGATTCCTTAATGAATAGTAGTCGATAATGACAGTGACCTACGATATTCAATGCTAAAAAATATGGTTATAAACAGATTGCAGCTTGCTGCAGATGAATACGAACAAGATGATAAGATTTGATGATCCTATATACCTTTGGCTTTTAATCGTTATCCCAATCCTTGCATTGATTCGCTTGATAGGATATCGAAGACGACTTGTGAAGCTCAAGAAGTTTGGAGATATGGAGCTGGTACAGCAACAAATGGCTGACATCTCGAAATATCGTCCAACTGTTAAGTTTTGGTTGTTGCAAAGTGCATTAGCACTGTTAATCGTGATGTTAGCCCGTCCACAGATGGGGTCAAAGATTTCTAACGAAAAACGGAATGGCATAGAAACAATTATCGCTTTGGATATTTCAAACTCCATGCTGGCTGAAGATGTTGTACCTTCACGTTTAGCCAAGAGTAAGCTGTTGGTTGAAAATCTAGTAGATAACTTTACCAACGATAAAATTGGTTTGGTAGTCTTCGCAGGCGATGCCTTTATTCAGCTACCCATTACCAGCGATTATGTAAGTGCTAAAATGTTCTTGCAAAATACTGACCCTTCCCTGATTACAACGCAGGGTACTGACATTGCGAGAGCCATTCGTTTGTCAATGAGTAGCTTTACACAGCAGGACAAAGTGGGGCGAGCCATTATCCTGATTACGGATGGAGAAGACCACGAGGGTGGTGCGCTTGAGGCAGCAGCAGATGCAAATAAGAAAGGCATCAACGTCTTTATCTTAGGGGTGGGCAACACACAAGGAGCGCCCATACCAGTAGCTGAAGGTGGCTATATGAAAGATGAGAACGGACAGACGGTTATGACAGCCCTCAATGAAAAGATGTGTCAAGACATTGCACGGGCTGGCAAAGGGACTTATATCCATGTGGATAATACGAATGATGCCCAAAAAAAGCTTAATGAAGAATTAGCAAAACTTCAGCGTGGAGAAACGAATAGTGTTATTTATAGCGAATATGACGAACAATTTCAAGCTTTTGGTATCTTAGCCTTATTGCTATTGATCATAGAAGTTTGTATCTTGGAAAGTAAAAATCCATTACTTAAAAACGTTCGATTATTCAAGAAGAAACAGTAGAAGTACGATGAGCATAAAGAAAAAAAGACATATCTTCAGTTTATTACTGCTCACTTTGGGCTTTACCTCTATGTTTGCCCAAAGCGACAGACAATTCATACGGTCAGGAAATAAGCTATTTAGGGCGCAAAACTATGCGAAAGCCGAGGCGGAATACCGCAAGGCGATTGCGCAAAATGCACAGAATCCACAAGCATTGTATAATCTTGGTTGCGCGCTGATGATGCAGCAAAAAGATTCAGCAGCTATCGTACAGTACGAAAATGCAGGGAAAATAGAAACCAGCAAGAGTAGGAAAGCCAAGGTCTATCATAACATAGGTGTCATTTGTCAAACGCATCAGATGTATGGTGAAGCCATTGAAGCCTACAAAGAAAGCTTAAGAAATAATCCACAAGACAACGAAACTCGTTATAACCTTGCACTTTGCAAGCGTCTTCAAAAGCAACAAAAGAAGGACAACGAGCAGAAGAAAAAGGATGATAAAAAAGGTAAGGATAAAGAGAAGAAAGACAATCAGCAACAAAAACAAAAGGACAATCAGCAGAAGCAACAAAACAAGCCAAAAGACCGCATGAGTAAAGAAAATGCAGAGCAACTGTTAAATGCTGCCATGCAACAAGAGAAAGCTACTCAGCAAAGAATGAAGAAGGCTGAACAACAGCCTCGCTCACGAAAGTTAAAACGAAATTGGTAAGTTGGTCTCTTCCTATTTTATAACTATATCTATGAATCGATATATAAAATATACATCCATACTGTTCATTTTCAGTGTTCTATGCGCTCTGAATACTTATGCACAAAGCATTTCGGTATCTGTACCAAGTCAGGTAGCTGTAGGCGAAAACTTCAGACTCTCGTACACCATCAATACCCAAAACGTGGAAGATTTTAGGGCAGGGAATATTCCTTCAGCTATTGAAATCATCGCAGGCCCTTATACTTCCAGTCAGTCAAGCTACCAAATGGTGAATGGAAAAACGAGTAGTTCGTCCTCTATCACCTATACGTACACGCTCTATGCTTCAAAGAATGGCACCTTTACCATTCCAGCAGCTCGTGCTCGTGTTAATGGAAAGGTCATTAGCTCAAAATCTGTCAAAGTAACTGTCTCTGGATCTGCACGCAAAGGACATGGTACACCATCCATGCGTGATGACGAAGGAGCAGACATGCCAATGAGATCAGTTGGCAGTAGAATCTCTGGAAACGACCTCTTTATAAAGGTGAGTGCCAACAAACGACGGGTACATGAACAAGAACCTATATTGCTCACATACAAGGTGTACACGTTAGTAGACCTCACACAGTTGGAAGGTAAAATGCCTGATCTTACTGGATTTCATACACAGGAGATTAAACTGCCACAACAAAAGAACTTCCACATTGAAAAAGTCAATGGCAAAAACTACCGATGTGTAACTTGGAGTCAATATGTGATGTATCCTCAAATGACGGGTAAATTGAAGATTCCAAGCATTACGTTCAAGGGAATTGTAGTGCAACAGGACCGAGCAGTGGATCCTTTCGAAGCATTCTTTAACGGAGGGTCTGGTTATGTCGAAATGAAACGAAATATCAAGGCACCAGAAATCAACATTCAAGTAGACCCCTTGCCCAAACGCCCCAATGATTTTTCTGGAGGAGTAGGTAAGTTTAACATCTCTGCCTCTATCAATCATTCGGAAGTAAAGGCTGGAGAACCTTTGTCATTACGTGTAGTGGTGAGTGGAATTGGCAATTTGAAGCTAATGAAGCAACCTACTGTCGAGTTTCCAAAAGATTTTGATAAGTATGATGCAAAGGTGACAGACAAGACCAAAGTGACCGCCAATGGGGTAGAAGGTAGCATGGTTTATGACATTTTGGCTGTTCCTCGAAATCAAGGAAAATATCAATTGCCAGCTATCAAGTTCACCTATTATGATACGGGGTCTAACAGTTACAAAACCATTCAGACGCAATCTTTTCAAATCAATGTGAAGAAAGGAAAGGCAAACGCTGATAATGTAGCAGATTATAGTCAGACACAAGAAAATGATATTCGTCATATAAAAGAGGGAACAACAAAACAACATGCCATTGATAAATTCTTCTTTGGCTCCACAGCTTATTGGATAAGTCTGCTAATTCCACTTGTCGCTTTTGTCGTATTATTGATTGTCTTTAGAAAGCGTGCTATAGAGCATGCCGATGTGGTGAAGATGAGAGGAAAGAAAGCAAACAAAGTGGCTACGAGACGATTAAAGAAAGCACGTCAACTCATGGAGCAAAACAAGCAAAATGAATTTTATGATGAAGTTTTGCGAGCCTTATGGGGATATGTCAGCGATAAGTTGAACATGCCAGTAGAACAACTGTCTCGTGAAAACATCGCTGATAATTTACATCACCAAGCGGTAGATGATGAAACGGTCAATACATTCTTATCGGCTTTGGATGAATGTGAGTTTGAACGATATGCCCCTGGTGACGCCTCTGGAAATATGAATAAGACAATGGACTCGGCTATCACAGCCATTATGAACATAGAGAATGTATTGAAATCGGTCGCAAAAATGAACAAAAACGCGCATCATCGTACCAACCTCACATTACTTCTGTTCGCAATGTTGCTATGGTCAACGGCAATTTCGGCAACTACCAAACAAGAAGCTGATATGGCTTACAAGCATGGTAGCTATCAAGAGGCAATTAAAATGTACGAGGAATTGTTGAAACAAGGTGTCAGTGCTGAGCTTTATTATAATCTTGGAAATGCGTATTACCGCACAGACGACCTTACAAAAGCGATTCTTGCTTATGAACGTGCATTCTTATTGTCGCCCGGAGATGATGACATCAAGTTTAATCTACAGTTTGCGTCAGCCAAAACAATAGATAAAATTACACCTGAGAGTGAGATGTTCTTTGTGACATGGTATCACTCTTTGGTGAATTACACCAGTGTTGACAATTGGGCTAACATGGCAATTGTTTCTATTGTATTGGTACTTGTCTTAGCGCTCTTATACTTGTTTGTCCCAAACCTTTTGCTCCGAAAGGTAGGATTCTATGGAGGTTGCTGCTTCCTTATCCTTTTTGTAATGAGTAACTTCTTTGCTTATCAACAGAAGCGTTTACTCGTGAACAGAACAGGAGCTATCGTCATTGCTCCTGCCACGCAGGTGAAGAAGACTCCCTCCAATAGCAGTACCGACGAGTTTGTTATTCACGAAGGAACAAAGGTCTACATCACGGACAAAGGACTTAAGGACTGGAGAGGCATTCGCTTATCAGACGGACGAGAAGGATGGCTAAAGACGACAGAGATAGAGGAAATTTAATCACTAAAGAAACCGTTTAAGGATTTGGATATACAAGCACTCATAGAACTTGACCAGCAAGTATTGCAAAGCTTGAATGGCTCAAACTCATTATTCTGGGATGGAATGATGATGACCATTACATCGAGTATCACGTGGATACCCTTGTACTTGTCACTCCTTTATCTCATCATTAAGAATAATGAAACGATGTCTCAAATCCTTTTAATCTTCGGATTTGCCTGCTTATGCTTGTTGTTATCTACAGGTGTTGCTGATATTTCTATCAAGCCTTGGATAGAACGCATGCGTCCATGTAACGACCCAATGTTGAAATATCAAATAGAGGTGGTTAATAATTACCGACCACGAACATTCAGTTTCTTCTCTGGACACGCTTCAAACACGCTTTCCATAGCCATATTCATTTGTCTTTTAGTACGAAGTAGACTGCTAAGTGGTTTCCTTATTTCATGGTCTCTACTCAATGCCTATACGCGATTGTATTTAGGGGTGCATTATCCCAGCGATATTTTTGCAGGACTTCTTTGGGGAACTGGTGTGGGATTTTTCACTTATTATCTATTTCAAAGGTTATCCCACCGTGTGATAGCGAAAGGAAACTTTATTTCAAGTCAATATACCAATACAGGCTATAGCTTTCAAGATATTGATATGGTAATCCTTATTTTTGTGTCAACCTTGCTCTATTCAACATTAAAAGCGTTAATTTTGTACACATAAAAAAAATAAACATATTTTCCAGTGGAAACAAAACATATACACATCAGTGATTATCAGTACGAACTGCCCGACGAGAGAATTGCAAAATTCCCAATAGCGCAGCGCGACCATAGCAAACTTCTCATTTACAATCATGGCAAAGTGGGTGAGGATGTCTTTTATAACTTATACGAACACCTGCCACAGGGAGCGTTGATGATTTTCAACAATACGAAGGTGATACAGGCACGCATGCACTTTAAGAAAGATACGGGTGCACTGATAGAGGTTTTCTTGATGGAACCAGCCATGCCAGCCGATTATGAACAGATATTCCAAAGCAAGAGACATTGCGCATGGTACTGTATGATTGGCAACTTAAAGAAATGGAAGAGTGGAAGTTTAACACGAGTTTATCACATTAACCAGAAATCGGTAACATTAAAAGTCACTCGAAGAGAACCAGCAACAGATGAGCATCAGCCTGCTCAGGGACTTCATGCCACGCCTTCAACTCATCATTGGATAGATTTTAATTGGGATGCAGAGGATGTTTCTTTTGCCGAGATTCTTGAATCAATCGGCGAATTACCGATACCTCCCTATCTGAATAGAGAGACACAAGAAAGTGATAAAACGACCTACCAGACGGTATATTCTAAAATTAAGGGTTCTGTTGCAGCTCCTACTGCTGGTCTACACTTCACCGATTCCGTGCTTCAAAGCTTAGATGAGCATGGTATTGACAGAGAAGAGTTGACCTTACATGTGGGAGCAGGCACCTTCAAACCTGTAAAAAGTGAAGAAATAAAAGGACACGCTATGCATACCGAATATATCTGTGTGCATCGTCAAACACTTGAAAAACTGCTAAGACACAATGTTGAAGCGATTGCTGTTGGTACAACGAGTGTACGAACTTTGGAAAGTCTGTACTACATGGGCGTGTTTCTTGAGACTCATCCAGACGGTACGGAAGACGAATTGCATGTTCAACAGTGGGCTCCTTATGAACGACTGCACACAAATGGACAAGTTGAACATTTGGATGGAGGCTTGATAGATAACATTTCACCGAAACAAGCCATACAAAACGTGTTGGACTATTTAGTAAGAAATGAGCTTGAGAGCTTACATAGCTCTACACAAATCATCATAGCACCTGGTTATCAGTATAAAATTGTCAAGATGCTAATTACCAACTTTCACCAACCACAAAGCACTTTGTTGCTTCTTGTAAGTGCGTTCGTAAACGGTGATTGGCGTACCATCTATGATTATGCACTGGCACACCAGTTCCGATTCCTAAGCTATGGTGACAGCAGCTTGTTGATTCCTTAAGCAGGTTTCAATGAGTCAACAGTTATTTAACCAAAGAAAGAAACGACAATATGAAAATAGGAGATAAAGTAAGATTTCTTAGCGAGTCGGGTGGTGGTGTCATTGCTGGATTCCAAGGAAAGAATATTGTATTGGTGGAAGATGAAGACGGCTTTCAAATCCCAACTCCCATCAATGATGTGATACAAGTAATAGATGACGATTATAGCACTGGAAAAGTTGTTGGGTCTACACTTCCTAAGCCCACATCGGTAAAAAATGCGCTTACTTCATCGGCAACCGATGACGAAGAAGAACCGATTGACGATGACCCTTCCACCAAGGAAATCACTTTTCGTACACCTGCTGAGGAAAGAAAAGGTGGCAACCTGCTGAGTTGTTATCTGGCTTTTGTCCCCATGGACATGAAGGATATGACGCATACTCGTTTTGAAAGTTACTTTGTCAACGATAGCAACTACTACGTTAGGTTTACATATTTATCGGCAGAGGGTAACAGTTGGAAGCTGAAGAGTAGCATGGAGGTAGAACCAAACACGAAAGAATTTATCGAAGAGTTTGGAAAAGAAGATCTGAACGATTTAGGACATGTGGCTATTCAATTGCTTTCGTACAAGCGTGACAAGTCTTTTATGCTGAAGGCCACAATAGATGTGCAATTCAGAATAGATACTGTAAAGTTCTATAAGCTTCATACCTTTCAAGAAAATGATTTCTTTGAACTTCCTGCCTTGCTATATACGATTGTTGAAAACGACAAAGTGACCCGTCCTTTAGTCGTAGACTCCAAGCAATTGAAGGAAGAAATGTATCAGAAAGAGCCAAAAGATCATATCGAGGTGACTAAAGCTGACGAGAAAAAAAGCGACACTTATGTCCGCCGATATAATGCTCGCAAACAAACAGGAAACCCATTCCAACTGAAACATCGTGGAGATGAAGACATTGTTGTCGTGGATTTGCATGCCCACGAGCTATTAGATACCACTACAGGTATGAGTGCCATAGACATTCTCAATTTCCAATTGCAAAAGTTTCGCGACACCCTTCAACAATATAAAGATAAGAAGGGGCAACGCATTGTCTTCATCCATGGTAAAGGGGAGGGCGTACTACGTAGAGCGTTGATTAATGATTTGAATTATCGATACAAGAAATACCAATACCAAGATGCGAGTTTTCAAGAATATGGCTATGGGGCAACCCAAGTGACAATTCGTTAATGGTTTCAATAGACTTTATTTTATTAACTTATAATCTTTTATGATGAACAGCGGATTTGTTAAAGTGGCCTGTGCAGTGCCATTAGTGAAAGTGGCTGACTGCATATACAATGTAGAACAAACAAAGGCCCAAATTCAGCAAGCTGAAGAGCAAGGAGTTGAAATTATTGTATTTCCAGAGTTAGGAATTACATCCTACACCTGCCAAGACTTATTCCAACAGAAGCTTCTACTCGAGGCTTCCGAGGTTTCCATTCTCCATTTGCTCGACTTCACACGCCAGTTGGATGTGATTAGCATCGTAGGCTTACCCATTGTGGTGGGTGACTTGTTACTCAACTGTGCGATGGTCATCCAGCGAGGGCAAATCTTAGGCGTCATTCCGAAGACCTACTTGCCCGACTACAGTGAGTTTTATGAAAAGAGATGGTTTGCTTCTTCGCAGGATTTGAAGGAGACTACCATTCGTTATGCGGGTCAAAACATCGTGGTAACTCCTGATCCTCAGATATATACTACTGACGATGGGGTGCAGTTTGGCGTAGAGATTTGTGAAGATGTTTGGGCGCCCGTTCCTCCCAGCAACACGTTGGCATTGGCTGGAGCTGACCTGATTTTCAACCTCTCTGCCAGTGATGTCGTCATTGGCAAGTTCGACTACCTCAAGAGTCTCTTGTCACAGCAGAGTTCGCGCACCATCACAGGTTACATCTATGCAGCCAGTGGTTATGGCGAAAGCACACAAGACTTGGTTTATGCAGGCAATGGACTTATTTATGAGAATGGCGTATTGTTGGCAGAAGGAAAGCGTTTCACGATGGAAAGCCAAATCCATTGTGCACAGATAGATATTGAAATGCTGAGAGCGGAGCGTCGTACCAACTCTACTTACGTAAATGCGCAGCGACAAGTCAACACCTTTGCCAGTCAAAGAGGATTTTCAAGCAGTTTGAGTCCTAACCAGTTTGCTATTTTCAACAACACCTCGGCTATCCATTATATTTCGTGTATAGCTCCAGAGAATGAAACAACCTTCACACTTGAGCGGAAGATAAATCCACATCCTTTTGTCCCCGCTACCAATCTCTTGCCAGATAGCTGTGTTGAAGTGCTCAACATACAAACCATGGCACTTGCTACACGATTGTCACATATACAAGCCAAGACGGCTGTACTTGGAGTTAGTGGCGGATTGGATTCAACTTTGGCTTTGCTCGTCTGCGTCTTGACCTTTGATAAGTTGGGACTGGATAGAAAGGGAATTATAGGTGTTACGATGCCAGGGTTCGGAACTACTGGACGTACTTACCACAATGCCATGGACCTGATGCACAAACTGGGTGTCACGGTCAAAGAAATCAATATCGAAAAGAGTGTACTGCAACACTTTGAAGATATTGGACACGACCCACAAGTGCAAGATGTGACCTACGAAAACAGTCAAGCTCGTGAACGCACGCAAATTCTCATGGATTTAAGTAACCAGCTCAATGGACTTGTTGTTGGCACGGGCGATATGTCCGAATTGGCTTTGGGATGGGCAACCTACAACGGAGACCACATGTCTATGTATGCGGTCAATGCTGGCGTACCCAAGACTTTGCTGCGCCATTTGGTTAGCTATTACGCTCAACACCTTGCCGAAAATCAAGACATTGCGACGATACTTTTAGACGTCGTCAATACCCCTATTTCTCCAGAGTTAACCCCTGCCAACGAACAAGGGAAGATAGAACAAAAGACAGAAGATTTGGTAGGACCTTACGAGTTGCACGATTTCTTCTTGTATTACGTGCTGCGCTTTGGGTTCCGACCTCGTAAAATATTCCTTTTGGCAAAGAAAGCCTTTGCTGAAAGCATGGCACAAGAGGGGCAACATCAACCAAACGATGCTCTTCAAATGAAAGGACAATATGACGAGGAGACTATCAAAAAATGGCTCAAGGTATTTTTCAAGCGTTTCTTCTCACAACAGTTCAAGCGTTCTTGCTTGCCCGATGGACCTAAGGTGACGAGTGTCAGCCTGAGTCCTCGTGGCGATTGGCGCATGCCAAGCGATGCAATCAGCAGGTTGTGGCTTGAAGAGTGCGATACTCTGTAAAGCGTACTATTAGTTCGCTAATCGAAAAAACATTAGATGAAAAAGAGTAAAAAGGAAATCAACCGTTGTGCGCTGATTTTCTTTTTACTCTTTTTTCTTTGTGACTGGTTCGCTGCTATTATAAAAGTCAATATACTGCTGCGCCACTTTTACGTAATCATGGTGCTTTTGAATGTATGCGATGCTTTGCTGTTGAAGAATACTGAGTCTTTCTGGATGCAATATCAGGCTCTCCAATTCGTGGTAAACACTTTCATAACAGGGTTTTACATTCATAATTGGTCTCAACGTGTCCTCGTGCAATATCTGGTAGTTTTCAGGTTCGCCACCCCCTACACACACAATTCCCTTGCTCATTGCTTCAAGCGCATTCATGGCAGGAGTATAACTGTAAAGCTGATCCAGAATGACATCTGCTCCGTTCATCATGCGTTGGTATTGCTCAAAAGGCACACTTTCGGCTATTTGCAAACTCACTTGATGAGGATATATCAACACGAGGTCTTGTGCTGCTTTCAACATGATGTCTGTTCCTTTGTAGACAGACCGTTCACGATTGATGCCTATGAACAGTTTTAGCCGATGGTCACCATTTGTCATTGGCTGCCTTTCTCTCATCGCTTTTGTCCGAATAGGAAAGGGGATGAACGTTGTTTTGTCGGGAAAGTGAGCGTGGTAGCATACCCAATATTCGTAAAGTCCTGCAATGATGCCATCACAATCGTTTGCAATATATTCATTGAGCCATTGTTTATCCGTCCCCAACCAGTCCCTTTGCTCTTTTAGTGCATCGACTGTTTGGCGCAATTCTTTGCCCATATTGAAATCGCTATACCCCAGCGGCATGTCGGTGCAACAGGTATGAACCCAGTAGTAGTCCATTCCAAAGGCGTCCATAAATATTTTTTTGTTGTGTTTGCGCAAGTATTTGTAAATGGGCATGATGCGGTGTGCTTTGATTTCCAAGAACATCGGGTTAATCACCTGCACGACATCATAGCCACATAACAAGGGGAGTAAGCGGTATAATTTTGCCATGTAGCGCATACCGTCTAATTTTCCAAGTGTTCTCGACAAATCGATGTTGCGCTGATAGTTCTTCCAGAAGTCACCATTCGATACTACGGTTACCGTGTGTCCCAACTGTCGCAGTCCTTCTGCCAATGTCCAGTGCACATTGCTGTATTCTCCTAAAAGCAAAATCTTCATCTCAGTGTCAGTAAAATGAGTAAATATCTGCCTGCTTTGGTGCGTATTAGGCGTCTGAAAAGGCTGTACTTACGGGTATATTTCTTATCGGGTAGCGGGTATAGCCCATGTCGCCTCATCTCTTGCAAGGCTGTTTCAAGTCGGTGAAGACTGTGCGTATAGCGTGCCACATTATATATATAGTCCATAGAGAGCTGTGCGATGCGTCGCTGCATGGCGTTTCGCTCCATAGGAGGCAGCGTGTCAATGCGTTGCTGAAATTGTCCCAATATCCGAAGAGTATCTTGCAGGCGTTGCAATTGGGTTTTCTTATTTCTGCTTGTGGTACACGAGTTGTCTCTCTTTCGATAGTAATACGCCTTGGCATCGGTGATGTACAATCGTTCGGTGCGCAAGATGAGTAGGGGTGTGAATTCCTCATCTTCGTTCAGCAAGCCTGGTGTAAATCTTAATCCGCACAACAAATCACGCTTGAAGAGCATGCTGCAAACAGCGACTTTAAGGTTGTGTGTACTCATATATTGGCTACCAGTCATGGGACCCTCAACACTATAGGTATTCTTTTGCATTTTGTTGCGTGTCAAATCGAACTTCACCATCTCGGCATCCTGACATCGCACAAGATCCAAACAATGTTCATAGACAAAGGGGATGAGTGCATCGTCGCCATCGACAAACTGGATATATTCGCCTTTGGCGACACACAACCCCATATTGCGAGCACTTGCAGCCCCTTGATTGGGCTGTCGTATATAGACAATTTTATCGAGATAAGCGTTCAATGCGCCAAGGAGAGACGTGTCGGAGCCGTCATCTACCACAATTATCTCGCAGTTTTGTGCGTCAAGCGATAGCATTAGAATGCTGTCTAAGCACTCGATGACCATTGATGATGGCAAATTGTAAACGGGTATGATGAAGCTCACTAACGACTTCTTCGATACACCTTGTGTATAAATTGGTTCAGTTGACATAAGCGTTGTATTCCTATGAGACTGGAAAGCCTCGTCTTGAATGGGATGCCTTGCTGACCGCGAAAGTTGAATGAGGGTAGAGTGGGTTGTGCTCCCGTCATCTCGCAGACATCCATTTGTATGTTTAATATGTGTTCGTAGTAATTGGCAAATCCCTCATGTTCTGTTAATTGAGAATCTTGTAACACCGCAAGATGAGCATGCAGCAAATCCTTGAGTTGTTCACCACCAGCCGTTGCGGTGATGCCCTGCGGATTGTCAACGTAGAAATACATACCTTTATCGGTGGTAGCTACCACCTTGCTTTGTCGTAATAGCAATGGTAGGGTGTACACATCTTCAAACACCTTATTCGCAGGATAGCGTACTTGGTTGAAAAGCCTGCGTTTGTACACCTTGTTCCAAGCGTAGGTGTGTAGGTAGGCTTTGCTCTCAAACCAATAGGTGAGCATATTGTTGTAACTCTTTACAGGAAAGGACAATATCTTTTCTCGTTGTTTGTTGCCAGCGTGAAGGGTGATAGGATATTCAATAATATCTATCTCTGGTTTCTCCACCAATTGTTGCATCACTTGTTGGTAGGTGTCTTTGCGCACATAGTCGTCACTATCCACAAACGTGACGTAGCTACCTTGTGCCTGTAACAAACCCGAATTGCGAGCAGCACTTAGTCCGCCATTGACTTGATGTACCACTTTGATGCGGGCATCTTGCTGGCAATACTCATCGCACAGCGCAGGACAACCGTCAGGGGAACCATCATCTACCAAGATAAGTTCCCAGTTGGTAAAGGTTTGTTGCAAAATACTCTTCACACATCGTTGCAATGTTTCCTCGGCAAGATAGACAGGTATGATGATACTTAATTGCATGTCTTGACTGTTATAACGTATCTGCAAAGATAACTGTTTCTACGCATAAACACAAATAGGTTTCATGTTTTGTTAAGCAAACTCTCACCCCTCTTTCATGGAAGGAAGGTTGTTGGTAGTTATAAGTGGCTTCGAGCAAGATAATTCCGTAATTTGTTAGGAAAAAATCTTTTTATAGGATCTATTCCCGTTGTCTTTATCAAATAATCCAAAACTTTATGTCTATAATCTCCCCCCCCCCCCGCATTATTTCCATGTTTTTATTTGGCGGTGTGAAAACAAATAACTAATTTTGCACGCAAAATTACATTACTAACCTGTAAAATTTAATACAATTATGACAAAAGCAGAACTGGCAATGAATGCCAACCCCGTGGTGGCATTCCTGCAGAAGCCTACGGAAGAATTTACGAAGGCAGACATCATCCGCTTCATCGAGGCCAATGAAGTGAAGATGGTCAATTTCATGTATCCTGCGGACGACGGCAAGTTGAAGACCCTCAACTTTGTCATCACGAACAGGGATTACCTTGAGACCATACTGACATGCGGTGAGCGTGTCGACGGCTCGAGCCTGTTCTCATTCATCGAGGCGGGAAGCAGTGACCTGTATGTGCTGCCGCGTTTCAGCACGGCGTTCCTCGACCCATTCGCAGAAATCCCGACGCTCTGCATGTTGTGCAGTTACTTCGACAAAGACGGCAATCCGCTCGCATCTTCTCCCGAGAACACGCTGCGCAAGGCGTGCCGCGCATTCCGCGAGACAACGGGAATGGAGTTCTATGCGATGGGCGAGCTCGAATACTACGTCATAGACGAAGACCCGGAGGTGTTCCCGGCAATCGACCAGCACGGATACCACGAGTCTGCCCCGTATGCCAAGATGAACGACTTCCGCCAGCAGTGCATGCTCTATGTGGCACAGACCGGAGGGGAGATAAAATACGGGCACTCGGAAGTGGGCAACTTCACAGAGGACGGCCTGCTCTTCGAACAGAACGAGATTGAGTTCCTGCCGGTGTACGCCGAGAAAGCCGCCGACCAGCTCATGCTGGCGAAATGGGCTATTAGGAACCTGGCATACGAGATGGGGCTCAACGTGACGTTCGCCCCGAAGATCACCGTGGGCAAGGCAGGAAGCGGGCTGCACATACACATGCGCATGGTGAAGGACGGCAAGAACCAGATGCTCGATGGCGGGAAACTGAGCGCCGCAGCGCGCAAGGCCATCGCCGGAATGATGGACCTGGCAGAGAGCATCACCGCCTTTGGCAACAAGAACCCAACGTCATATTTCCGCCTCGTGCCGCATCAGGAAGCGCCAACAAACGTTTGCTGGGGCGACCGCAACCGCAGCGTGCTCGTCAGAGTGCCGCTCGGGTGGACAGCAGGCATCGACCTCTGCCACGCAGCAAACCCGCAGGAGCCGGAGGCCATCGTCGACACATCGGCAAAGCAGACGGTGGAGATGCGCTCACCGGACGGCAGCGCCGACCTGTACCAACTCATCGCCGGCCTCTGCGTGGCATGCCGCCATGGCTTCGAGATGGACAACGCGCTCGAAGTGGCAGACAGCACATACGTCAACGTCAACATACACGATGCAGCAAACGCCGACAAACTCAGTAAACTGGCTCAGTTGCCTGACAGCTGCTGCGCATCCGCCGACTGCCTCGAGCGCCAGCGCGCGGTGTATGAGGAGAAGGGCGTGTTCAGCAAGGCCATGATCGACGGCATCATCAAGCAGCTCCGCTCATTCAATGACCGCACGCTCCGCCACGACATCGAGAAGAACCACGATGCCACGAAGAAGCTCGTGCAGGAATACTTCCACTGTGGATAAGCCTGCAACGGCAAAATAGATATTCAGGAGTTAAGGAGTTGCGGAGCCAAAGAGACAACCTCGGCTGCACAATCCCTTAACTCCTGATATTTTAAAAACTGCGGTATTAAACAATGAAGGATAAAGGGGCATAGTTGCCACCCGAGTTCCTTAACATCTCTTAATTCTTTAAATAGGGGAGTGTAGAATGTTTTAATAAAAGAAATAGAGCGGAATACGGGAATCGAACCCGCCTCTCAGGCTTGGGAAGCCCACGCACTACCGATGTGCTAATTCCGCAAGAGAGCCGATACCCGGACTCGAACCGGGGACCTACTCATTACGAATGAGTTGCTCTACCAACTGAGCCATATCGGCGTTTCTTATTTAGGCGAATGCAAAGGTAAGCAATTTGCTTGATATATACCAATAGTTCAAGGACACATATCAACGAGATTAGAGTTTATTAACACTTTTATCGAATTGGTTTTGGATGGCAGGAATGCTTGCGACTGTTTTCTTTTTCATCTATTTAGTGATGTCGTAGCCCCTATTTTGAAGCTTACCTGTTGATAACCAACAAGTCGGTCAGTGCGTTCGCCTGATCCTCTAAAGTAGAGAAGTGCTTGATATTTGTTTTCTGTTTGATAAAAATTGCCCTCTGATGATACAGGTTTTAGTTCGTTTTGGTTATTGACAACGACATATTGATAGGAGTAATATCCTTGTTTGAGAAGTACAGAACTCTCGTAACACTTCGTATCTCGATGATAAGTCATTCGATATTCGGGCGCAAGCTGATGATGAGTCCAATTGCCGTGCAGGTAAACCTCGCCAGTTTGCTGCGGAGCTCGTAAGCGAAAGTGGACTATCTGATATTCTGAAGTGGTGTTGTTTTCGATGTTGTCACTATTCCTAATATAAAAACTGCCATTCGCATCCTCGTCGTAAACATAGCTGGGTCGAGGCTCGTCTGTCCAAACATAGGCATGATAGTCGGTACCATCCCAGCCAACTGTTTCTATTCCCATTGTGGGATGGTTGACATCTAAGGTTTCAAATTTGCGATATTCGTTGCCACCATCGAATATAAGTGTCTCATTATGTTCCCAACGAAGTCCCTCTGGTGTGATGTACTGCGGCTTAATGTTGAATCGTTGCTGCGTCCATATCCCATTTTGAAGTACTACTGTTTGGAGTTGTTTTTGTGGATCGGTGACAGACAGGTTGCCATATCTCACAGTCATGTTGACTTGTTGATTATTTCCTCGAATATCCCAGTCTGTGTTATCCGTTACATCTAAGCCAATTTGCGCTAAAGGCTCAACAACCATGAAGCAAACGGTCAGTATTTTTTCATTGTCATTATTCGCATCGTAGACTGTCAACCGATAGTTCCCACTCATTTTTAATTGACATTCTGCATTGGGAATTTGAAGACTGTAGTGCGTATATTGCACTTTTGTGTTCACTGACTTTTGAAAACTCTTGATAATGTTATCCTCTGCAAATCCACTCAGGAAATCACTTTCAAAGAGTTGTGTGCTTGGCATCCAATTAGCTTCACAATGTTCAATAGAGTAGGTGTATCGATGATATTCATGTGTAAGGTCGTCAAAGGAAATGTTGATTGGCAGACCTCCAAGAGTAGTGACTGGAGGGGAGAGCCAATCATCACCTGCTACCACTTGTAAAGAAGCTATCGATTCTTTATAAATTTGAGCGTTTTGACCAAAGGTAGTTGCTGGGATTGCACAAGAAATGAAGAATATACTCAACCTAAGAATTGACGTATAGATGTTTTTTATCTGAAACATAAGCCCTAAATATTACTCTATTATTTAGAATTCAAACAAGATGCGACCATTGATAAGTCTTCCCGTGAGATAATTGGGAACAGCATATTGTTGGTTGGTAACATCTGTAATCCAATAATAGGAATTGACATTATTGATGCCAAACAGATTGAGACCATCCACGCCTAACCAAATGTTTTTAAAGATGGACTTTGTTCTTCTCTCCTCGTTATTGAACAGTCTATAGCTCATACCTATATCCACCCGTTTATAAGCAGGGGCACGAAAAGAATTTCTTTCTAACTCTTTATGCGGAGCAGCAAAGGGCAATCCGTCTGCATAGGCAAGTTTCAAAGACATTTTCCAACGATTCGTGCCAGGAAAGAAGTCCGTGAAGAACAGATTAACCGCATATTTCTGGTCGGTAGGCATGGGTATTGTTTTTCCATTCAGCTTCATACGTGCATCCATCAACGAAAAACTAATCCATGAGTCTCTATCTGGCACAAACTCACCATATAATTTGAAGTCAATACCCATGGCATGTCCAGAACTCTTGTTGTCTCCATAGTACACCACTTTCACATTGTTGATACTATAGGGAATAAGGTTAGAGAGAGCTTTATAATATATTTCTGTGGTCAACTTAAAAGGTCTGTTGTTTACACGAAATCTGTAATCCATACCAGTAATAAAGTGGATAGAACGCTGACTCTTTGCTTTTTCGTTTAGTCGGGCGTAAGTGATGCCATTAACGGTGGTAGTGTCTCTTATCTCTTTATAGAAAGGAGTTTGATAATATAGACCTGTGGCTATCCTAAAAGTCATGTTTTCATTGAATGCTGGAATAATACCCAATGAGAGTCGTGGACTAACCACCAATTCCTTATTAAAACTCCAATGGCTCATACGGATTCCGTAATTGAGTGTATAATGGGTGTTTCCGCCTTTATTGGCGAATCGATAAGTATCTTGAAAGTAGGTCTCAATACGATTGGACTTTAGTTGATTGTTGGCTCGTAAGGCATAAATCATGTATAAGTCTTTCCCCGTGTGCGGAATACTATATCCACTTGAGTCTCTCATTTCGTATTCCGCTGCGTACTCATTGATGCGTTCAAACTTGTAGGTGATGCCAGCTTCAATACGATGTCGCTTGGTGGTATGGCGAGCCATCAATTTTACGTTTTCTACATGTGCTTGAAGATAGTTGCGTGCGTGTTGAAAATAGGTACCAACTCCTAAGTTCTCACTTGTCTCTGTCTGTGTAAGCCAGTATTGCCCTTGTATGTCATACTTCTCGCGCTCATTGGTATAAAAGGCAGAAGCCAGAAGAGATATGGAAGTAGAGTCACCAAAGTTACGAGTAATATCCATGGCACCAAAGTAAGTAGTGAAGCGATCCTTTTCATGTCCGTCGAAGTACACTTTGAAGGATTTTACGTTTTTGAGTGTTCCAAAGGAGGTTTCTCTATTTTGGGGTGTAAACTGATAATGATTATCAGATATGTTTCCAATCATTGATACTTTCCAACGTTGGTTAGGGGTATAGACCCAAAAGGTTTGATAATCTAAAAATGCAGGTTTGTATTCTCCCTTTGTTTGCAGACTTCCTAATAAATACTGATTTGTTTTGTATCTAATACCATTGCTCCATGAAAACTTTTTTGTTCTGAACCCAACAAACGCACTGGCACCTAACATGCTGGCAGACAGATTGGCTTCAAATGGTTTCGGTTGTCTGTAGGTGATATCCAATGCCGACGACATTTTGTCGCCATACTTTGCGGCAAATCCTCCTGTAGAAAAGCCTACCTTTTCTACCATATCGGGGTGGATAATAGACAGTCCTTCTTGTTGTCCCGACCGAACCAAGAAAGGTCGATAAACTTCTATGTTGTTGATATAAACGCTATTCTCATCGAAGGCTCCACCTCGCACATTGTATTGAGAGGACAATTCGTGATGAGAAGAGACGCCAGCTTGTGTCTTGATAAGGTCTTCTATGGCATTTCCTGTCGCAGAAGGTGTGTTTTTTGCATGTTCTGCTTTTATATTTTGCGTCTGTCCTGTCTGTATCTGTTCGCCTTTTACGTGCACTTCACTCAGTGTCGTTTCATCGGTAAAAAGAACTATCTGTAGTGTTTGTTTTCCTTTTGGAGAGCGTAGAACACGTTTCTTGGTACGATAACCTATCATTGAGAATTTGACAACAACCGAATCGGCAGTGTGTAACCGCATGCTAAATTCGCCCTTTAAGGAGGTAACGGTCGCCTTCCCTTGTGCAAGGCAAGAGACAGATGCCAATTCAATGGGATTGAGTTGCTCATCAACCACTTTGCCTTGTAGAATAAATGTTTGACTTTGTGCACAAAGGACACAAAGTACGAATAATGGTAAGAGCAGTAATCTCAATTTAATCATTGTCATCTTAACGTATTCTGACACGAAATATTGTGCCAAAACTTGAAAAGGTAAGGAAAGCGCATGGTATTAGGCTTGAGCATCAAAAGTAGACGATGTTTGTTGTCTATCTCAGTCTTGTCTTATTTTTCTTTCACTTTCATAGTAAGTCCTTATTCAAGCCGAATGACATAAAGGCGGTATTGACCTTCTTTATGTCATTCGGATAGAATCGGCAATCATGATGATGAGTGAAACAGAGTGCCAACATCGTCATAGAAAAGGATTATCTCCTGAACTATTGTATAATCCTGGTCATATTAAATTCTGTGATTTTATCGTCTGGATTCACCTTAGCTTTGACCCGATAGTGGTTACTTGTTTGAGTGTTATCCACCTTCTCAATATCTTGGTTGACAGAGAAGTTGACAGAATACTCATACTCCTCGTCACCTATTTCTTTCTTTTCTATCTTGAAATCATTGAGCAGATGCCAATTCATACTTGCTACATCCTCACGATAGAGTTTGTGTAGAAACAGCACCACATCATTTTTATTGGCATCTGGCTTACCTAAAAAGGAAGAAATTATCGGATTCATCAAGCTTGACAAACCTTCGGCATCCTTTTGGTCAATGTATTGAAAATATTGCCTGAACAGATTACTAATCATAGCTCGTTCTTCAGGTTGTACTGTTGCAGCATTGATTCGTTTAATGCCATCTTTTGCCATATCCACATACGCACCATTGGGGTGGTCTTCCAAATAAACTTGATAAGCATCCAAGGTGTGAGCCATACTGACTGAAACCCAGTCAATAGAATCTATTTTTCGAAGCGCTTCGGCTTTATGTGGTGAATCAGGATGCTGATCTATATAATTCTGCAAGGCGGTTTTAGAGTTGCTTACCAATGCATCTGTCCATTCTCGATCCATTGACTGAAGGGCTGAAAGGTGGGAGAGAATGGAATCTCTATGAGCGGTGGGTGCATTCTTAAAGCGATCCAAATAGTCTTGCAACACTATGGGGTCTGAACTTGCCAATGCAAAGGCGTAGGCTTCTTTCTCTTGATTATGTTGAGCTTGAGAATAGAAATAATAACCACCGCAGCAAATAACTATCGCTATGATGAATCCAATCCATAAGCTGGTCGTTTTTTTCTTTTTGTTAGGCTGTGTAGGTAAGGGTTGCTCACCATTCTCAGGTAAGGGTGTAGGATTGTCTGTGGGTGTTGTTTCTTCCTCCTCGTTTTGAGGAATAACGCTTTGATAATCCATGTTGAGATGCTGACAACGAGGGCAGCGTCTCAAATCCTTAAAAAACACTTCACCACACTGTGGACAGGTGGTTATTTGATTTGCAATCTTTACCCCGCAAGAAGGGCAAATGGGTGCACGGTCACTAATTTGATGACCGCACTCAGGACATTTTATAATCGCCATGTTATCAATGTATTACTATACTTTAGTTAATGTTTCCGTTTCAAGGTCTTTTACTTCCTGTGTCACGACGAAATCTAATTTCTCTTAAACCGTGTCGTCCCATCATTCTGCTTTTATCTACGAATGTGTTAATGCCATTGATGCGCCCTTTACCTGTGTATTGCCACATGGTAATGTCTCGTCCATCCTTTAGCACAGGTTCGCGACTTGTGTATTGAGCAATCATGATTTTATAGTTATCAAGCTGTCCCACCAAATAATGATCATAGAAGTTTGCTCCCGTGTAGATAAGTGGCTTTTGGTGATAAGCCTCTTCTACCATGCCTAAAAATTTGTGAAGAGAGTCACAAAAGGCTTCCGTAGACAGTCCGCTTTTCGTTTCTATATCAATCATTGGAATCAAGTCTTGATCTTTAGGCCTACATTGTGTCATAAAATTTTGGAGTTGCAATGTAAGATTCGTTTTGGGACGAAAGAAGTGATAAGAGCCGACTTTAAGACCGTACTTATTGGCGAGTTGGATATTTAGTTGATAGGTAGGGTCGATGTTGTCGCCTCCTTCAGTTGCCTTCAAATATACATACGCATTTTTCGTGTTTTCTCCAACAGCCTCCCAAAACACTTCGCCTTGATAATGGCTTAAATCAATCCCATGTACGTGTGTACACGTATCTTCACACTGTACATCGGAATATTGAGCGTTAGCTACAATGACCGTAGAGATAAACAATAATAATGTGGCGATTCTTTTCATACTTGCAAAGTTAATAAAAAGAATTCAATGCGTTAGGTCATATCATGATTTTTGCATATATTTATAATTTAACACTCAACCAAAAGTACCATAGATATGTAGTTTTGCAAAATATGAATCAATCTTTTAGAGTTTATGGTAACATCAACAAAAAAAAAGACATCCGTTGCATATAACTTTTACGACATTTGAAAACCTCTTTAGTTTACAAATCCACGCTCCATTTTACAAGTATTTCCCTTGGGCGTAAGCGTGTAATGCTGTACGACTCTATCGTGTTACCGAGAATACGGCGTTCAAATTCGGAAGTGCCTATGATGTTGTTTGCAGTAAGCGACAATTCCCATTGCTTAACCTTGTAACTTATGGCAAAGTCAAGAAAATAGTTTGTGCCGATGCTCTTGTCGTTCGTATGAAAGAGTTCGTTCTTGATGCTCAACATCCATCTGCTTGCCGGAAAGACATGCAGATTTAGGTGATGTTTCCAATCTGTAGTATTCCCCAATGATAGGCTCGGATTGGTTCGATTCTTCTGGTTGTAGAAGTGAACATCAGATTTTCCCTCAACAGAAAGAACTCTTGCTGGTCGCAACGAATAGTCAAGTGTGGCGGTTGTTATACTCATTCGTGCATCGTTCACCTTATCAGAAACAAGAAGACTGTAATCCGTTCTGTTATGTGAAGCTCCCAAACCAATAAGTGTTTTAGCCCACCCGAAAGTCTTGCTGATGCGTCCTGATACACCGACAGTCTGCATCGAATACTCTTTGTTTGTGGCTGTCATTGTATAGACATTTCCATTGAGCGTGCTTTCGTAAAGGATGTTCCCAAATATACAATTATATGTTGGGCGGATATTTAAGAACAAACCAAGTACAGGATTGGAATATTTGTATGCAGCAGTGGCATAATATGAACAGGTGGCAGTCGTTTCGCCTCGGTTTATTCTCTGTGTGCGGTAACTTGTAAAAATGGGAGTATCATAGATGCCCTTCCCCATAAGTGGCGTGTTTTTGTAGCCAATACTTGCCGAAAACTCAGAGACAACAGTTGCTTTCCAGTTCCAGCTAATTAAAGGGTCTATCCATAAATGATTACTTCTCGAATCACGATAAGACTGATTAGCATAACTTATCATTGATTTTATGTCCATTTTGTGCTTTCCAAAAATGAACGACATTGAAGGTGTCCAATACATGCGTAGAAAGCCATAAACATTTGTCTGCTCCGCTGCGTCTCCCATAAACACACCGATACTTTGACGGTCGTAATTGAATCCCAATTCATTATTAAGATATTGACGACCTATTTTGAGATTGTAACGAAAGTCATTCTGGGTAGAGAAAAAGCCAAGGTTAAGACGCTCTGTCATTCCTGCAATGGTAAGCAACTGCCCTGGCAGATAACTATAACTCCAATAGCTATCAACATTATACACGTTGCCCTTTGCTGTTGTGTGCGACATCTGAAAATCCTCTGTAATGTTACGCTTGTGCGGCTTGACCATCATGTTGGTTTGCTGACCATTGTATATCATTGTACCGACACTCTTGTTGAAATCAATATAGCCTTTAAGGTTATTCTTGATAAAACTCTTATCACCATTGTACTGATAGTTTACTTCGCCTTTCCATTCACTTCTGGTATTTCTTACGTTCTGCTCCTCTACAATGACAGGCAGGTCTGCAAGAGTGAGATAGGTAGAAGATTTGTAGTCCTGTATATCGGTTTTATCAATAAATCCATTACCTTGTACACGAAGCTCAGACTCTTTGCCAGTCTTCCAAAGCCAATTGCATGCAATAAGATGGCTCTGATTGAAGGTATAGCGATTCTCTACAAGGGCTGGTGTCTTGACTGACATCATAGAGAGTATGCCCGACTCTGTTCCCGTTCTTCCTTTTAATAATGCTGCAAGGTCGACTACTTCGTTATCAAGCAGTTTGCCAATATTGTTGTTCTTATACATCATCAGCGTCTGATATTTCTTATTGAAACGCATCCCCATCAATCGGCAATCGTAAAGAAAATCATCACCATAACCAAGTCCTATGTCAGTGGTGCCCGTCCAAACAGCTTTGGCATCATCCATCAATACAAGATTGAGAGCTGCTTGCTCACTAAATGAGACACCACGCAACGACTTCACAGACTGGTGATTCTCCAAGACTTGCACACTCTTTATTTTATCGGCAGAGATATTTTGGTTTGCAACGCCATATTGACTCCCCATCAAGTCAAGTCCCTCAATATAGAATTTACTGATAGGTTTTCCTTGATATTCTACCTTTCCGTCCGTTTTTACTTCAAGTCCCGGCATCTTTGCTATTACATCTGCAATACTTCTGTCTTGACCTTGGCGGAATCCAGCTACTGAATATGTGAGAGTATCACCTGTGCTCTGAATACGCTCGGCTTTTACCTTCACCTCTTTCAACTTGAAATCACCCTCAACGAGCACAATGGTCATGCCATCCTTCAAATCCGAGAAAGGCATTGTCTTTTTCTGAAACCCTATGTAGCTTATCGAAACATTCTTGAGAGTTTTTTTTTCGGGCACATTCAGTTTGTAGAACCCTTTGGCATTCGTCAAACAATAGGCAGCGGTCGAGCTACTCTCGGTTGTCACCACAACGGATGCACCAACCAAGGGTTCACCTTTTCTGTCCGTCACCTTACCTGTAAAGGTTTGAGCAAACAAAGAAAGACTTGTTATCAAAAGTATAAAAAGTATGGCTTGTCTCACTCAAAAACTAAACATTATTCTTTATCAAGATGGTTGTATTTTGGCACTTCTATTTCTGCATGGTCTTTAGCATCAGTACCAGATAACGTATAGACTATAACTTTTTCTCCCGATGCCCTTTGACTCAGAATTCTATCAACAAGTTGGTTTTTGTTGATTCCTTCTGAATCTGAGCGCAGTTCCAAAAAACGTTTTCTTGAACACTTTTGATGTTTACCTTCTTCGTAAATTGAAACCAAAGTATTTTCTGGAGCATTTTCTACACCAACGACGTTGAAATCAAACAACCCATCAGAATCTTTCGCTGCCATTATAAGCCCAGGTAAACCGCAGAGGACATAAGGTCCATAATTGAGAGGCAATTCTGTAGAATACCAAACAGTCCATGTTCGCCCATATACATTGCCTATCGCTTGTCTACACTCGTATTCGCAGATGATCTTTGTACTGTCAATCAATTGCCATTTTATGGAAGGAATTTGGTCTTCGTATTTCAAACCAGATGAGAGAACTTGCTTATAATAAGTGTATTTTCCCCTTTTAGGCATACCAAAAATTATCTGAAGGTCATTTTTCGGTGAGTATTTTCCTCCGATAACAGGGAGTTGGGCAATCATTGCATTGGCTCCTCCTTGGGCTTTTACCTTAGCCAACTCACTATCAAACAGCCTGTAGTTCTTATTGTAGAATACAGCTGTTGTATCTCCAATATCGAGCGTCCATCTGTAAGTGTTAGTTTTCCCTGTGACAATTTGCGCATCACAATCGTAAATAACACGATATTTGGCTTGTTCTTGCGCATTGACAGTAAAACTGTATAGTACAAAAATAATAATATATATGTTTTTATAAGCCATATCATCAATTATAATAAAATGAACAACTCTACAAGAGACCATCTAAAATATAAAAATGCTCACTCATAACTTGGAGTATGTCAAGTTAGGAGTGAACATGATTTTCCACAACGATTAGCGTTGTTTGATTACAATGATGTCAACAATAACTCCGTTATCATCTAAAATAAGGATAATTGCGTCAGGATTGTCATTTCTCTGAGCACTATCAACTTCAGAATTCACAGGGGTTGAAAGAACCGAATTAGCAGCAAATGATGTTGAAACTATTCCAATCATCAAACAAAGGGCAGTTAAAAATTTCTTCATTTTTACTGAGGTTTAAATGTAAATTAATAAATATACCTATCCAAAGCAATATTAAATCGCTTGGAGTTTTTAAATTTTTAATATGCCATTAGGCAAAGCCTGTTGACGTTCGCTGACAAATATACAAATATTTTTTGATTTTTCCAAACCCTACATTAAATATTATTTTCGAAATTAAAGAATTTTAAGGACGATTAGTCTGTTTGCGTAACTATTCAGCAATCATAGACATTGAATATTAGAAACTTGCAGGCTTACTACTATAGTAGACTGCTCAAAATGATATTACTTGCCAAAATTTTCATATATTCATTCTTGCATTTCGCTCATTCTCTATAAACTCTAATCCTTATTGTTGAATAGTTACTCCACCAAAATTACTCTTTTTGTAAATATAATTAACCAAAAAACGTACGATGAAAAGTTGTGAAATAGAAAAGAAAATCAGTAAATCGCAGATGGATTTTGCGTTTTGTTCATCAAAATAAGACAGTTTTTGCGTTATAACATTGAGTTAAGGCAACAAAAGTATGTAGATTGTCGCACTACTAAGCT
This sequence comes from Prevotella sp. TCVGH, assembly GCF_023522295.1. Taxonomy (NCBI): domain Bacteria; kingdom Pseudomonadati; phylum Bacteroidota; class Bacteroidia; order Bacteroidales; family Prevotellaceae; genus Prevotella; species Prevotella sp. TCVGH. Next base: position 35,174 of record NZ_QFFX01000010.1, read on the forward strand.
ATAATAGAAGTACAAAGTCATTGTTCCAACACGCATTTTTTGCTGTTTTTGAGACAAAAATAGTGATAAAAAGCGCTTCCATATTCGGCATATTTCCATAACGCATTCACTGATATTGAGTTATAAAACTCGCTCAAAACTCACGAATTTACAGCCGAAGGCAGACCTGTTCAGAAATATTAAAGTTATGAAGGGGTGTTTGTTAAGATTTTTGACAGTTATTTTACTCTCGATTCATTCGCCTAACTGTTATTCTTCTATCTCCGACAAGCTACGTCCTAAATTTGCGAGAAAGCTACTGGTAGTTTCAATGGGAGCATAATTGATATAACGTATGCTGCGCTTGAGATTTCTTTTCAGCACCACATTATTATTCTGCACAAATCCTGCCTTTGATTGTCTAAAATGCCATTCTTTACTGGTATCTATTTCAGTATGGGTTAGCGTGCGCAAAGCCAATGCGTATGAATTTCGTTCCACCTCTTGAACAAATGGAATTTCGTCTTGCTCGAAATTAAATACCTCTATCAGAATACTTCCTTGCAGTTGGGCAATGCGTTGAATATGAAGTGCGTTAAGCCATGTCTCCAATTTAACGAAATCTACTTTGTCGCCCCTGGTACGTAGAAATTTTCCTAATTCCAAAATACCTCTTAAAGAGATACCGTAGTTCAGAATGTGATTGATATTAAACAAGATAATGTCTAACAATGCGAGTGTATCCGTAGAGGTGTCAATACTATGGTACTCGTCATGCCGAATCTTATTTAGCTTGCGATTCAAAAAGCGATTGGATAGGGTAGGTGGGGTGTCTTTTGTTAAGGTTTCCTCCTTGACGGTATTCGCTGCTAAGGCTTGAATCAGCTGTTCGGGTATGTGAATATTTGTGTCGTATTGGTGATTCTTAATACCTTTCAGTGCGATGGATTCGACTTTTTGTGATTCTAAAAGCTGAAAGAGGCGTCTCCACTTAAAGTTGGACATTGGTTCTAACGTAACGTATTCATTCAATGCGCCAGACCTTAAAAGTCGAAAGAAATTACGTTTGATAATATCCATAAAGAATGATTCAAGTAGGAGTGTACTGATGATTTACAACTGTGTTCGACGATAGAAATCCATGTTCTCTTTAGTCAACAGTTCGATGGGCATGTAATTAACGGGTTCAACTTTCTTTTTGAGTACGATAGCCCTGAAAAGTGTTTCAATACAGCTATAACCCTGTTGATAAGCATGTTGTGCTATCAAGAACGAGATACTTCCTTGTTGTAAACATTTTGCATTCTTTTCTACCATGTCATAGCCCATGATTTGAATGTCACGCCTATTCTTCCTTAACAAGTAATCACCGACAATGTGGGCTTTTGAACCAAATGTGATGCAATGGTGCACTTCAGGATGTAGCTCAAAAAAGTGTTCTATTATTTCATCATACTCCTTGCGTGTGGCGGCCATAGGTAGTTCCATTTCGAGGATATTGATTTCGGGGAAATGATCATACATATAATGTCTAAAACCAACTTCACGATTGGCTTGCTGTTTAGTACTCACTTTGCCGCCTTTTATACGTTTCATAATCGCTATCTCTTTCTCCTTAGTGGCAATGAGCATCAAGACTCTGGCGGAAAAATATCCACTTCGGAAAGAATCTTGCCCAAAGAAAGATAACGGATTGAGGTCGGGCATATAGGAGTCTAACATCACAAACGGAATTTTTTGATCGTGTAATTGGTCTGTGAACTGTCGAGTGACCTCCAATGTTGACGGCACCACAATGACGCCATCGGGTTGTTGCTCAATACATTTTGCAGCTACTTGAAGAAAAGATTGCTCATCTGAACGTTCGTAATTGAATATCTTTAGTTCTAAATAAAAATCACGTCTAATTTCAATTGCCCTTTTTGCACCTTCTTCTATTTCTTCCCAATAGGCTTCAAATTCATGCTGAGGTATGAGGAGAAAAAAAGTGTACGACTTGTTGTAAGCCAAAGCACTTGCGTACATGTTGGGTTGATAGTCCATTTCCTTCAACGCCTGCTCTACCTTTTCCCTTGCCACCTTGGACACATTCGGCCGATTGTGCAACACTCTATCAACAGTGCCTACTGATACAGCTGCCCTTAACGCAATATCCTTAATTCTAATCTTTGCTGCCATAATACGCTTATATATGCTGCAAAAATACAAATAAAACTTATATTGTTAGAAGACACAGCCTGTTATTTTATTGAGAACAGACTTTTTTAATACCTATTTGTGTGTTTTCAAAATGAATTTAGTTATCTTTGTCTGACTGAATTTCTGTAACCTATCTATGTTCATAAAAAAACTACCGACATATCCTGCCTTGATACTATTGTTCTTTTGGTGCTGTGTAACTGTAGTATCATGTTCGGCTCCTAACCATACTGAGGTGGTGGCGCTGAATGAAAAGGCTTACGCCTTCAGGTATAGAAATCTCGATAGTACCACGTTTTATGCACAGAAAGCCTTGAAACTTTCAAAGACCCGAAGTGGAGATTATGCAGAAGCGCTGAACAATTTAGCCTTTGTCAGTCTCGCAAAAATGCAATACCAGCAAGCCGATTCGCTCTTGTCGCTTATCTTTCAGAACACAAACAATCAAATAGAGCAATTGATTGCCGATGTACAAATGATGCGATTGTGTCAAAGATGTTCAGAAAATAAGAACTTTTACGTTTATCGGGAAAGAGCAATAAGACGATTTAAGCGTATAAAAGAAGAGAGTGCAAATCTGTCAGACCATCAAGAGCTGAGAATGATTTACGCTGAAAGTGAATTTAATATTACCAATTCCACCTATTTCTATTATGTGGGGTTGGAAAATGAATCTGTGGAAGCAATCAACGTCATTGATGTCAATGGGGATATCACGCGAGATACGACCCAACTGTTGAACTATTTGTATAATGTTGGTGCAGGAGGTGTCATTCTGAATGGTACTCGTGAAGAAATTAACCAAGCCGAGTTCGATTATTTAATCAGATGCTATCAATTATCAAAACAATTTCACTATCCCTATTGGGAAGCCAATTCTCTTCAAGCTATTAGTGAACGATTGCAACGTAAAAAATACCGCGACAAGCTCATACATGATAATCTGCCGTCGTTCCAATATCTCAATCCCTATCACATGCCAGACTCTCTCTTGGCAGGACATCTTGCACAGCGTGCCTTAGATAAATTTAAGAAATACGATGACGTTTATCAAACAGCGGGTGCCTATCGAACATTGGCACAATGCTATTGGGAATTGCACGACTATCCCTCTGCTCTAATCTGTTTGACAAATGCCTTGAATACAAATCAAGCCATTCTTCAAGCGCCTGATTTGGTGGCTTCTATTCGTGAACAGCTATCATTGGTGTATTCGGCGATGAATGACAAACAGAAAAGTGACTACAACAGAAATTTATATCTTGACATACAAGAAGGAACCAGACAAGACCGACAGTTGGAAGCACGTGCCGAACAGTTGAACCAATCACTGCGCATACTCAATCAAATGATTGTAGCCATTGTCCTGATGATTGTTTTCGTTAGCTTTCTCTTATGGATGTTTGACTGGATGCGAAAACGCAATGAGAAGCGCACATCTGTTCTTGAGAAACTGTTGGAACCGTTAGAGGAGTGGAAGGTTGAAAATGAAAAGTTTTTATCCACTTATCAAGAGCGGTATGAAGAGATGGAGGAAAGAAAAGAGATGACAGAGGTTCGTCTATCGCAAAATAAAAGACGCAATTTAGAACAACGCGCCAAATTGTCGTTGGTTCAAATTGTTCTTCCGTTAATTGATAGAATATTACATGAAGTGCATCGCTTGTGTGATAGACAAGAAAATTCCCAAATCCGAGCAGAGCGATATACCTATATTGCCGAGCTGACCGACCAAATCAATCAATATAATGCAGTTTTAACGAATTGGATTCAACTTAGGAAAGGTTATTTGAGTTTGAAAATAGAAAGTTTTCCACTTCAAGATTTGCTTGATATATTGAGACGTAATCGAATGAGTTTCAGCTTGAAAGGCATAGAGTTTAATATTCAAGACACCGATGCTGTGGTGAAAGCAGACAAGACGCTTACCCTGTTTATGTTGAACACCCTGTGTGACAATGCTCGTAAATTCACTCCGTCTGGAGGGAAGGTGAGAGTTTATGCCAACAATGAGCGCGATTTTGTGGAAATTGTGGTAGAAGACACGGGAATAGGCATGACTTCCGAACAACTTCAACAGTTATTCGATCACAAACCTATCGTTGATAGTGCAGCGCCCGATAGTGCATCTTTGCAGAAACACAGTAATCGTATTAGTCATGGATTTGGGCTGATGAACTGTAAAGGAATTATAGACCGATATAAGAAAATCAGTAAAATCTTTGACGTTTGTACCATTCAGGCAGAAAGTGAATATCAAAAGGGGAGTAAGTTTCTCTTTAGGTTGCCCAAAGGGGTGGTCAGACTCCTATTGACAGTCGCTCTTTTGGGTAGCCAATTAGCGATGCCATTGTTTGCAAAACAATTGGTGACTTCTGCACATTCGCCAAGTCATGGTAATGCCTCTATGAAGATAAACAAAGATGCCGCAAGCATGGCAAGTGCTTTTGCAGACAGTGTTTATCAAAGTAATATTAACCGAACATTTCACAAAACACTGATTTATGCGGATAGTTGCATTTCTTATCTGAATAAGATGTATTTAGCACAATATCCTCAAAAAGCAGACACCATGGTACTCATCACTGGCAGTACGGCATTGCCAGCAGAGATACAATGGTTGCACCAGCATGTTTCAATGCCATACAATCTCATTCTGTCCATGCGCAATGAGGTAGCAGTGGCAGCATTGGGCTTAAAATATTGGAACTTATACTCCTACAACAATCAAGTTTATATCCAATTGTTTCGCGAACGAAGCGCCGATAATACGTTAAGTACCTATGTCAAGATGATGCAAAAGTCGGAGAGTAACAAAAATATTGCCATAGCATTGCTTTCGTTCATATTCCTTCTTATTTTCCCAGCTTATTATTTCTTGTATTATCGACATCGAATATATTACCAATTCTGCGTTCATAAAATTGACAATATCAATCAAGTGCTGTTGGGTGAAGACAGTGCAAAGAATAAGTTGGCAAAGATAAATGAGCTTTGGGCTTCTAACAAACAAATCTTCAATCCGCAGTTTTCACGTCTCAATGCCATTGTCGCCCAAATTCAGAGTGCACTCAAGCAACGCATTCAAACAGAAGAGGTGCAAGTTCATCAAATGGAAATATTGGAAGACGACTTGCATCGCAACGATTACGAAAATTCACAGTTGTACATCAGTAACAGCGTGTTGGATAATTGTTTGTCGACCCTCAAGCACGAAACAATGTATTATCCTTCGAAAATAAAATTGTTAGTAGAAAAAAAGGATGAAAATTTGGCACCATTAAAAGAGATTTCTACCTATTATAGAGATTTGTTCAAAATACTAAGCGCACAAGCCATGCGCCAAGTTGATAACACTTCAAGGGTGGATGATGATCTTCTGCAATATCTCTTTGATATGCTTCAACAACAGAATAAAGCAAAGCCTATCATGCAAATTCATCAACGAGATGAAACCTACACCTTCATTGATTTGACGATGCAAAATCTTCAGCTCTCCGATGAAGCCCTTTCAGCTTTGTTTACGCCAGACACTCACGATATGCAGTTTTGGTTGTGTCGACAAATTATCAGAGAGTTAGGAGAGGCAACCAATGCACGTGCCTGTGGGATTGAAGCTCGGAGACTTGCAGATGGATATGTACACATATTAATAACAATAACAAACCAAACATGGAAAAATTTAAAATTATCATAGTGGAAGATGTACCCTTGGAACTAAAGGGTACAGAAGGTATTTTCAAGAATGAAATCCCGGAAGCCGAAATTATAGGCACAGCTGCTAACGAGCAAGCATATTGGCAACTCATCAAGAAGGAAATTCCCGAGTTGGTGCTGCTTGATCTCGGTTTGGCTGGTTCTACTACGGTTGGCGTAGAGATTTGCCGTCAAACGAAAGCCATGTATCCACAGGTGAAAGTGCTAATTTTTACGGGCGAGATTTTGAATGAAAAGTTATGGGTAGATGTGTTGGATGCAGGCTGTGACGGTATTATTCTAAAAAGCGGCGAACTGCTTACGCGCGGTGATGTGGCAAGTGTGATGAGCGGTAAACGGATGGTTTTCAATCAGCCGATATTAGAAAAAATAGTTGACAGATTTAAGCATACCGTTAATAACGAACTTATGAAACAAGAAGCTTTCATCAATTACGAGATTGATGAATATGATGAACGCTTCTTAAGACATTTGGCTTTGGGCTACACCAAGGAGCAAATCACTAATCTTCGGGGTATGCCTTTTGGTGTAAAGAGTTTGGAAAAACGGCAAAGTGAATTAATACAAAAACTGTTCCCTGACGGAAATCAAGGGGTTGGCATCAATGCTACACGATTGGTAGTGAGAGCCATTGAACTAAGAATACTCGACATAGATAACTTGCAACCAGATGAAACATAAGACTTTTGCCAGCTCCATCTTTATCTTCATCATATTACAAATATTAGTCATACTTGGCTCTTGGTTTGTCACGGTCATGTTTCCAACATTACCCGTACGTTCCATGTTAAGTAGCGAGGGGATAAGATGGTTTTTGGGTCAATATACTTCGAATTTAGCCTCTCCTCTCTTGGTATGGCTTGTCTTAGCAGGAATGACTTATGGTGCTTTGCAGTCAAGTGGATTGTCAAGGGCTATTATGTATTTCTCAAATATTTCTTATCGTCAGCGATTTGCTTTGAAGGTGGTAGTGGCAGAACTTATTTTCTTTGCTATCGTCTTATTTTTGATGACTTTCTTGCCGCAAGCCATTTTGTTAAGCGTCACGGGCGAACTTTTCCCAAGCAGTTTTTCGAGGAGTCTTATCCCTTTTGTCTGTTTTCTGTTGACGCTATTTTCAATTACCTATGGATTAATCAATGCATCTTTTAGTTCGCTAACTGATATATTCAACTCTTTGACATCAGGCATCATCGCCATTTCACCATGGTTAGTTATTTACGTCTTCGTGATACAACTTTATTATTCCATTTTGTTTGTAGTCGTTACTTGACAGCTTTTCATGGTGCAAGAGAGTTGGAAAAGGGGAGAGACTCTTGAGTCATGAGTTTCTTACACTCATTTATTGTATGAGCAAATGATTACTGTAGTGCTGGAAAAATGTTAACGAAATCTAAATGCACATTTTTTTATAAGTAATATTTTGTCGTTTTATATTTTATACTTACCTTTGCAATCGCAAAAAAGAAATGGTGCCATAGCTCAGTTGGTAGAGCAAAGGACTGAAAATCCTTGTGTCCCCGGTTCGATTCCTGGTGGTACCACTTAAAAGCAAAAAATAGAAATCCTGACAAGTTGTTCAGGATTTTTTTTGTGCCAATAGGATAAGGATGGGGAACTCTTTATTCTGCAGAGAAGTCTGCAACGGTCTTCCGATACATAGAATAAAGACGTGTGCGGTCTACAAATCCCGTTAAATGGTCATTGACATCTACAATGGGGAGGTAGTTGGCATTGGTTTTGTCAAATTTCTCCATTACTTCTTCCATAGAGTCATGAATACCTAAAGTAGCCTGAGGGGGAATTAAAATTTGACTCACCGTAAATCGATGATAAAGCTCAGTGCGGAACATCACATGTCTAATCTTGTTGATGTCGATGATTCCCACCAAGACGCCTGCGGTATCTACCACTGGTATAAAACTTGTGTGGCTTTTACTAATCGCATTGACCAACTCGCCTAATGGCATTTCTGGTTCTACTGCGGTAAAGTTTTTATCAATAACACTATCCAAACTCATTAATGTTAGCACGGAGCGGTCTGTGTGGTGAGTCACCAAGCGACCTTGTCTCGCCAGTCGCATGGCATATATGCTGTGCGGTTCAAAAATACTGATAGCCATCACCGAAACGATGCTGACCATAATCAATGGTAAAAACAAGTCATAACCGCCTGTAAGTTCTGCAATTAAGAAGACACCCGTCAAGGGAGCGTGCATGACACCTGCCATGACACCTGCCATACCAAGCAAGGTAAAATTCTTTTCTGGAATATACACGCCAATTTGGTTCATGTTCCAAACTCGTGCAAATAAGAATCCTCCGAAGCCTCCCACAAACAAGGAAGGTGCAAAAGTTCCACCTACACCGCCCGCACCATTGGTTGCCGACGTGGCAAAAATCTTGGTGAGCAATACCAAACTGATATAGAGTACCAATAACTCGGCATGCCCTGAAAACAGTGAATTGTTCATGACAGCATCCCAGTCGGCTTCCGTTCTTCCATTTAAAAGAATATTCAGCGAATCGTAGCCTTCACCATAAAGAGAAGGAAATAAAAAGATAAGCGAGCTAAGTAAGACTCCACCTAACATCAGTTTGGCATAAGGGTGATGCTGAAGTCGCGCAAATACTCCTTCACATTTAGTCATCATGCGAATAAAATATAAGCTTGCTATCCCGCAGAAAAGTCCCAACAAGATACTGGCTGGAATGCGCTCAATGTTCCAGGCACTATCTAAGGTAAAATCGAACAAAGCCCTGTTGCCCGTGAAGATATAGGTAAAGACAGTTGCAGTTACGCATGAGGTGAGAATAGGCAGCAAAGAAGCCATACTCAGGTCTACCATCAGTACTTCAAGCGTGAATACTAAACCAGCTATGGGAGCCTTAAAGATGCCTGCAATGGCAGCGGCAGCACCGCATCCCACTAACAGCATGAGGGTCTTGTTGTCCATCTTAAACAATCGCCCTAAGTTGCTGCCTATCGCAGAACCAGTCAGTACGATAGGGGCCTCGGCTCCTACCGAACCTCCAAACCCAATGGTGATAGCAGATGCAATAACTGATGACCAGCAGTTATGCACTTTCAAGCGTGATTTCTTTGTAGATATGGCATAGAGCACTTGCGTGATACCGTGTGAAATGTTGTCTTTCACGATATAACGCACAAAGAGGGTAGTGATATAAATACCGATAGCGGGAAATACCAAATAAAGCCAGTTGAAGGTGTCTGTGTCAAATCGTGCAGTAAGAAGGTACTGTATCTGTCGAATGATGAAATGCAGCACGTAAGCCGCTACAGAAGCGAAGATGCCAATAAAGAAAGATAAGACAACTGTTATCTGACGAGTGGTCAGATGCTCTTTGCGCCAATTGTTTATCTCATTAATGAGCATGTACGTTCTTTTAAGGATAGCCAGAATAGGTGAGTGACCCTTCCTGTTTCTTTTTACAAATGTTCTATGCGATTAACTTCCGCTATCTATGTTTCTTTTGCTAATTGAAATAGTATCTAAACATCAGGAAGAATAGTTAGCTTTCTATTTCCTAATAATCGTTACCTCGCCGTCTTCTTTCAGTTTGATGATGCTACTGGGCGTATGAGGTTTGTGTTCCTGCCTGCGTGAGAAACAGACGTAGTCCACCGTATCAAGGAGTTCTTGGCTAATATCATTATAGTTAGCAGCAGGAGGTTCGCCACTAATGTTCGCACTGGTGCTTACCAATGCTTTTTGGAATCGGTAGCATAGTTCATGAGAAAATGGTTCTTTGGTAATGCGTAGTGCGATGCTTCCATCTTCTGCTATTAAGTTAGGGGCTAAGTTTTTAGCACCATCGAGGATAATTGTGGTGGGCTTAGTGGCAATGTCCAAGATGTCCCATGCTACATTGGGAACATTTCTGACATATCGTTGTAGTCGGGCATCCGAATCTACCAAACAGATGAGTGCCTTAGAGTCATCTCGCTTCTTGATTTTGTACACTTTTGCGACTGCTTCCGCATTCGTTGCATCGCAACCAATTCCCCAAACGGTATCAGTAGGGTAGAGGATTACTCCCCCTTGCTTCATTACTTCAATTGCGTTTTTTATATCTTCTTGTTGATTCATCGTTTTCTTTTCTCCCAACTCTCTTATATTTTTATTCGAGTTGTTTCGCTGTGGAGCTTTTTATAGCGAAGTGATTAGCATTGTATCTCTATGAATGATAATCATTTATGTCCTATACGTTGGTATATGACTTGTACACATTGCAAGCTTTGAACCAGCCATTACGCCTTATGAAAGCTTCATTGTCTATCGTAGTTCGACATACAATAAAAATATCATGCAAAGATAATAAGTTTTTTTAATTCTACTTGAAGATAAAAAATATTTTTATATTTTCTAACCAACATATATATGGCGACAATTGATAGAGCAAAACTTGCTTTCTTCCATTATTCCAACAATTTAAAGGTTATTTAAATCTTTAAGGCGTCACAACTTTATCTCCAGCCATTGAGGAAATCCTTAGCATTCATTCGCTTTTTGCCAGCCATCTGTAATTCTGTAATTTCAAGCCATTCGGTGATGGTTGCTACATATATTCTTCTTTGGTCTGTATTGATCGAACCGGGCTTCTCTGTGGTCGCTTCACCTGTTAATCGTGTCTTGTAAATCTTGATCATCACCTGTTTGCTCGTTGGATCGTCTTTGCTGACATTCCAAGTAGTCCATGCCGCAGGGTAAGGACTTAGCCCACGCACAAAGTTATAAATGTCCTTGGCGGATTGATTCCAATTGATTTCACATGTTTCTTTGAAAATTTTAGGAGCGGGACGCAAATGATGTTCCGATTGGACAAATTGATTCTGTGGCGTCGTTGTAATCTTTCCGTCATTAGCCAATAATTGATCTATCGTGTCCAAACATATTTCAGCTCCTAACACCATGAGTTTATCATATACATATTCTACGTCGGCATCCTCAGGGATAGGAAGCTGTTTCTGCATGATAATGTGTCCTGTATCAATATTGTGGTCTATGAAAAACGTGGTCACTCCTGTTTTTGTTTCACCATTGATAATCGCCCAGTTAATGGGTGCTGCGCCTCGATATTGAGGAAGAAGGGCGGCATGCACATTGAATGTCCCAAATCGTGGCATACTCCAGACAACTTCTGGCAACATCCTGAAAGCTACTACTACCTGTAAATCTGCCTTGTAATCAGCAAGCTGTTCTAAGAACTCAGGGTCCTTGAGTTTCGCAGGTTGTAGTACAGGAAGGTTTTGGGATAGCGCGTATTTCTTTACTTCTGAAGCTTGTAAGGTTTGTTGATGTCTACCAACAGGCTTATCTGGTTGAGTAACTACGGCTACTACATGATATCCGCCTTGCACAAGTGCCTGTAACGATGCAACAGCAAACTCTGGCGTACCCATAAATATAATTCGCAAGTCTTCTTTTGTCATCTCGTTCTTTTTTAATTTTCTCGTTCTTTTTTAGTTCTTTAGTTTGATGTCAAAAAGCTATTTTATTTATTATATTTATCATAATAACGATTATCTTGATTAACTAAGCGCTTTTGAATTGATGTTTTCACTTCATCATAAAGTGAAATTACGATTATTACTACATTGTGAAGTCACTCATGTTCAAGGATTTCTTGATGATGCGCCATTTTTGGATGTACTGATTATTTTTTATTTCCACTATTCAACGAATCACATATGTGATAAAGGTGTTAGTAAACACGGATGCTGTCGCCAACCTTAATAGTATGATCCACGTCAAAGTTATTGAGTTTATAAAGACTTGAAAGTCGCATGCCATAAATTTGTGCGATGATGTACAAACTTTCTCCAGGCTTTACTATATGTGGATGATTCTTAAATACTTTTGGAGCTTTCTTGCGTTTCTTCTTTAAGAATATAATTTCACCTTCTTGTAAGGGGTCGTTTTTATGGCGTTCGTTATACTTTGCAATTTTTCGATATGATATACCAACTTCTTTGCCTATGAGCTTAAAAGTATCTCCCTGACGAGCTCGTAGATAATAATTATCATTGAACATTGCTATGGGATGCAAAGGCTGGGAATTATTGACATTGGTTCGGATGCTGGCCTCATCTGCCATAAAATTATCATAACCCTTTGCATGGTCATACACGTATAGCTTGTAAAGCTCTATCAGCTCAATTAATTTGTATGCATATTGAGGATTAGTGGCATATCCACAGGCTTTCAAGCCATGCGCCCATCCTTTGTAATCTGTTTGTTTTAAGCTAAAGAGACTTCGGTAGCGAGGACTGTTAACCAAAAATTTGCTATGATCTTCAAAACTATGCAAGGGGTTGTCGTATGCCCTGAAGCATTCGCCAAATTCATCGTCATCTTCATTTATCGTGTTACCAAGCCAGTCGTGACATTTAATACCAAAATGATTATTTCCCAATCGAGCCAAGCGACTTCTTCCAGCTCCACTTTCAAAGACAGCCTGTGCTAAAGTGATGCTGGCAGGAATTTTATACTTCAACATCTCTTTGATAGCCAAATCTTTATACTGATTGATATAGAGCTGGTAAGCTTGGTTCCACTTCATTTGCGCCCATGAATGGACGGACACAACAAATAGAAGTGTGAGCATTATAATTTTCTTCATGTCACTACTCATTGCCACAAAGTTACATAAAATCATAAAAAAGCACAATAAAAAGGAATGTGTTTAATAATTATTAGTATTTTTGCCAATATGAGTGACAAACAAAAATTGCTGATAGCTCTTGGCACAAACGTCAATCAGAAGCAGAACATACAGAAAGCCATGGATTTACTACATAAGACATGGCATGATATACTGTTTACCAAATCGAAATGGACAAAGCCAATTGGTATGGATACTGATTTGTTCTACAATTGTTTAGCTTATACGAAGGTAGATGAAGATTTATCACAAGTACAACAAATATTGAAGAATATAGAAAAAACTTGTGGGAATACAGAGATAGATCGTGCTCATCAAAAAATACAGATGGATATTGACATTTTAATGTTTGGTACACATAAGCTCCATGAGCAAGATTGGCAAAGAAGTTACATTCAGGAATTGATTCAAGAAATTGATTATTAAATACTTAGTATGAGATATTTTCAGTGTTTTTATCTTTTTATTCTTTCTGTTATTGGAACAGTAATCCCTCGTAATGCTTGTGGACAAAACTTTGCGACTTACTTTTGCGACAGTACATTAAGAATTGACTACATTTTTTCGGGTAATGCGGTTCATCAACAAATCGCAGTCGATCAACTTCATTCCCTACCCCATTGGTATGGCAAAAGACAGCGGCTATCCCAAGTTCCCATGGAAGGAAATGGTCAGATTATCGTTCGTGATCGTCAATCGAAAACGGTCATCTATCGCAACTCTTTTTCTACTCTCTTTCAAGAATGGCTCACCTACGATGAAGCAAAATCTTCGATGAAATCGTTCGAAAATGTATTTTTAATACCTCTGCCCAAAGATACTGTTGATATTACAATACGGCTGAACAACAATCGACGTAACCCTTTTGTGGAGCTGACGCATACCGTTGCACCGTCAGACATCTTGATAAAGCACATTGGAGAGAAACATATCACACCGTATCAAACGATTCTAAAAGCCAAAGATTCAACTCGATGTATTCACATCGCCTACCTTTCCGAGGGTTATAAAAGCGATGAAATGGACGTTTTTTTGCGTGATGCACAAAAAGCAACGGATGCAATTTTTTCTCATGAACCCTATCGTTCGATGAAAGATAAATTTAACATCATTGCTGTTGAAGCGCCCTCTGAAGAGAGTGGAACCAGTATTCCTTCACGTGGCATTTGGAAAAATACAGCACTCCAATCTCATTTTGACACGTTTTATAGTGCAAGATACCTCACTACCCTACGGCTAAAAACGGTTCACGACTGGTTGGCAGGCACTCCTTATGAACACATTATTATATTAGTAAACACACCCGAATATGGTGGAGGGGGAATTTTGAACTCATATAATTTAGCGATGACACACCATCCTTCTTTCAAACCCGTTGTTGTTCATGAGTTTGGGCATAGCTTTGCTGGACTTGCCGATGAATATGCTTACGATTTTGAAAGCATTGATATGTATCCTACGGATGTAGAACCTTGGGAGCCTAATATCACAACAAAGGTAAAGTTTGATGAAAAATGGAAAGACCTCATAGGTAAAAATTCAGCAATAGGACTATTCGAAGGTGCTGGTTACGCTCTGAAAGGTGTCTATAGACCCGCATTACATTGTAGAATGCGTGATAATGAGACGCCAGATTTTTGCCCAGTATGTCAACGAGCCATTCAACGTGTCATTGATTTTTATACGCAATAAAAAGTGTAAATCGTCCATGAAGCAAAAGTTCTTCATCCTCTTATGGCTCATCGTGTTTGGGGCTTTTCCTCATCAAATGAGAGGAATTGTTCCTTCTCCCAGTCCAACTCTTGACGACACAGAACGTTTGAAAATGGCATTGGCTTATTTTCAAAGCGAAAAATATCAGGAAGCGCTCAATCTCTTTCATCAACTTGATAAAGAATATCAACTGAATCCGAGGTATCGAGCATATATTGGTTTGTGCCATTATCAACTATGGAACTATGTAGAAGCGTGCAACTATCTTGACTCGGTAAGCTCAGCACTCCACGTATTGGCTCCTGCTGAGCAGGCTGTTTATTACTATGCCAATGCTGAAAGTCATTTCCTGCTGAAAGAGTATCAAGAATCCATCACATACTTTGAGATGTTTCTCAATGTATGCCATGCCAACGAAAAAGCTGATGCGTATTATAGGTTGGGCTTTTGTTATCTTTATCAAGATCATTGGCTAACTGCATACGAATATTTCTCAAGCGCCCTCTCCTATTATCGGCAATTTGGAGTGACGCAACAAAAAAGACAACGACTGGTGCAACTACCCAAAATGCTAAAAGGATGTAGAAAACATCTGGAAATTGTCACCGAAACAGTCCAACTAAGCGATAGCTCTCATATTAGCATTCAACGTATTTTATAAATTGGCACGAATTTTGTTCAACAATAACAATATAACAAGAAAAGAAAGGTAAAAGATATATGACAAGTCAGTTTTCACCAAAAGTATCTGAAGTGCTGGCTTTTAGCAGAGAGGAAGCTACACGACTTGCCAGTCGGTCTGTTGGACCTGAACACCTATTATTAGGAATGTTGAGAGAAAAAAACAGCCCTGTTCAAGACGTATTTGCACGGTTGAAAATTCATCTATCTACGGTTAAGGCAGAACTTGAAAACAGATTACGGGAAGAAGAAGTGCACCAACCCCTCAATACATCAGAGTTGGTCCTCAATGAAAAAGCAAGCAACATTCTGAAGTTAGCTGTTTTAGAAGCAAGAATACAACACTCAGAAACTGTAGATGTACACCATTTACTACTGGCAATTCTGCATGATCAAGTAGATAATGGTGCCAAACAGGTTTTAGAATTAAACAATATGAATTACGAAGATACATTTACTTACCTTCAACGGATGGCAAAGCCCACCAAGAGTGGACTGGATTTGCCTGATGAAGAGGAAGATACATCATTTAGCAACCATGGAGATTCAACCAATATGGGAGCGAGTTCTGGGGCAAAAACGACGCTCCAAAATAAACGAGGAAACGGCAAGACGCCTATTCTTGATAATTTTTCTACAGACCTTACAGCCGCAGCACTATCTTCTAAGCTCGACCCTGTCATTGGTAGAGAGAAAGAGATTCTTCGTGTTGTCGAAATCTTAGGGCGGCGCAAGAAAAACAATCCGATACTTATCGGAGAACCTGGTGTTGGTAAGAGTGCGATTGTGGAAGGGTTGGCACAACTCATAGCCATGCGCAAAACTTCTCCCGTGCTGTTCAACAAAAGATTGGTTAGCCTTGACATGACTGCGATTGTGGCAGGCACTAAATACAGAGGACAGTTCGAAGAGAGAGTGCGTGCATTATTAAAAGAGCTGGAACAAAACCCTGATATCATCATTTTTATAGATGAGATACATACGTTGATTGGTGCAGGCAGTACGCCCGGTAGCATGGACGCTGCAAATATCATGAAACCAGCGCTGGCACGAGGTACTATCCAATGTATTGGAGCAACGACATTAGATGAATATAGAAACTCTATTGAGAAAGATGGAGCATTAGAACGGCGCTTCCAAAAGGTATTGGTAGAGCCAACAGATCAGGAGGAAACATTGCAGATTCTCCATAATATCAAAGATAGATATGAAGATCATCATCATGTTCAGTATTCCGATGACGCCCTCTTGGCTTGTGTCAAATTGACAGAAAGATATGTAACCGATCGGTTCTTTCCTGACAAGGCTATTGATGCCATGGACGAAGTTGGCTCGAAAGTACACCTTCAACATGCAGAGGTTCCCGCCTATATCACGGAAAAGGAAAAGGAGCTAAGCAACGTTACGACTAAAAAGCAAGAGGCGGTAGGCAACCAAAACTTTGAATTGGCAGCCAGCTATCGCGATAAGCAGACGGAACTTGAGATAGAATTAGAAGACCTCAATAACAAATGGTTGAACGAGAAATCGGAAGAACGCACACGTATCACAGAAAAAGACGTTGCTGATGTTGTATCTATGATGACAGGGGTTCCCGTTCAAAAGATGGCTGAAGCAGAGGGCATTCGACTCAAAGGAATGGCAGATGAGTTAAAACATCAGGTAATAGCACAAGATATGGCTATTGAAAAGATGGTGAAGGCGATACAACGAAACCGCATCGGACTCAAAGATCCTAACCACCCCATTGGAGCTTTTATGTTCTTGGGACCTACTGGAGTGGGTAAAACGTACTTGGCTAAAAAATTAGCAGAGTTCATGTTTGGCTCCACAGATGCCCTGATTAGAATTGACATGAGTGAATTTACCGAAAGTTTCAATGTTTCAAGGCTTGTTGGTGCACCTCCTGGATACGTAGGATATGAGGAAGGAGGACAGTTGACTGAAAAAGTAAGGCGACATCCCTACTCTATTATCCTGTTAGATGAGATTGAAAAAGCACATGGGAACGTGTTCAACATGTTGCTACAAGTTTTGGACGAGGGAAGATTGACAGATGGGAATGGCAGACTCGTAGACTTTAGAAATACTGTCATCATTATGACATCCAATGCTGGAACTCGACAGCTAAAAGACTTTGGACGTGGTGTCGGATTTAATGCTGGAGGAAGTTTGGGGTTAAGTCAGAATGAAAAAGACAAAGAGTATGCTCGTGCCATTATACAAAAAAGCCTAAGTAAGCAATTTGCACCAGAGTTTTTGAATCGTTTGGACGAGATTATCACCTTCGACCAACTTGATTTAGATGCTATCAAGAAGATTATCAATATAGAGTTGACTGGTCTTTTCAAGCGCATGGAGGATTTGGGTTATCGGATTAAAATTACCGAGAAAGCCAAAGAGTTTGTTGCTACAAAGGGTTACGATGTGCAATATGGAGCACGACCTTTGAAGAGAGCAATCCAAACATATATAGAAGATAAAATAGCAGAACTGATATTGTCTGGAGAACTCCATTTGGGTGACACTATTTCAATCGAAAAGAGTACCGCTAAAGAGGAACTGGTTTTCAAGTAAAGAGACTCTCAAGCGAGAACAGGTGGACAGCTCAATGCTGCCACCAATCTCAATTATAACCTGCTTAACGAAGTTCAGCTTCCCTCATATGTCATCTTGACAATAGACAGTACATACAACGACATCACACAAACTCAAACACGGCTCTTTCATTGAAGAAAGAGCCGTTTCTTTTACACTTTATCATTATTGGCAAAAGTTTGAAGTGGCTTTTGTCCTGTTATTTTACCAAAAAACGACCATTGAAAATCTACAAAATAGAAAAAATCAATAGGCAAGCAACCGACAAAAATGCGCTGATTTTAACAAAATAAACGTCTCTTACAGCTGGAACAACGATTTAACGCCCTTGAAAACATGTATTAGAGGTGTTATTCACATGCTTCAGCGACATTAAAGCATGCAAATTCCAAGCTTAGAACAATGCTTCAGCAGACAAAAAGGGCTAAAAATCGGCAAGTAGCGAAATAATATAGACGTAATTTATTTAACATCAACGAATTATGAAACTTGCTCATTTTTAGCGTATTTGCGACCAACTTTGCCGTTGGTTGTTTTCACGCGAGTTTTGAGAGGCACTTTGTAAAAATAATTCAGCATTTATTACGATTCCATGAAACCGTAAACTTCCTTCAATGATAGTCTCAAAATCCACAGGGTGAAAGATTTTTGAGGGCACGATACCATGACTGTAAAACAGAAGTTTGATATATCTACTGCATTTTTTTATTCTTTACTTTATAGTTCAAAGAAAATTTGTATCTTTGTGAAAACGAAAAATCAATGAAATATTTATTATTCTTAATCATATTATTCACAGGCTACCCTACCTACACAATAGCTGACAATAGCCATGTGCGAGCAGGAGTTCGCCCTGTTCAAAAAGAAGAGGCTTTATCTCAAAAGCACCTCTTCGAGACAATGCTTTCTGGAACAGCGAAAGTGTTATTCGTAGATAGCATGGTGGTGGACAAAAACAACTTTTTCTCTAAAATACCTTTGAGTAGTGATGCAGGTACGCTCGAGTTCATTGATAAACGGTTTACTTATACAAACGAACTCAAAAACCACCGCATCTATGCCGATGGGGATTCTATTCACGGCTTCCATTTATTTTCTACTGACTATTTAGGCGACAGTTGGAGTCAACCTAAACAATTAAAAGAATTGGATGAGGAAGTAAAAGATGCGCAATTTCCTTTTTTGTTATCAGATGGAGTCACCCTCTTTTTTGCTGCAAAAGGCGACAAGAGTATTGGAGGTTACGACATCTTCATGACTCTCTTTAACGATGAAAGTGGAACTTATTATAAACCAGAGAACTACGGACTCCCATTTAATTCTACAGCAAACGATTATTTGTTAGCTATTGATGATGTACACAGCTTAGGTTGGTTGGTATCGGATAGATATCAACCCAAAGGGAAAGTTTGTATTTATACCTTCGTTCCTACCATGCCACGGCAGAATTTTACTGCTGACAACATTACTGACAAGCAACTTGAAGCTTATGCAAAGCTAACAAGTATTCAAGAAACATGGAAGTTTGGCAATCGTGAAGCAGCGTTGCAGCGGCTTAAATTGCTAACGAACGAAAGGCAACGAACCACAGAAAAGCAAGAATTTTACTTCCCTATCAATGACCATACGGTGTATCAAAGCATCAACGATTTTAGAAGTGAAAAAACAAAAAAACTGTATCAGCAGTTGTTAGAGTTAAAGAAGCAACTATCAGCAAATGAAGAAACTTTATCGCAGTTGCGTTCACAATATCAGTCATCTAACATGTCGGGAAAATTGCAGATGCGCCCAAACCTATTAAAAGCAGAAAAAGCGATACAGTCACAACGCATTGAAATGATGGATTTTGCTAAAAAACTTCGAAACGAAGAAAACTGATTACTCACTCAATAAAAGCTTAAACAAGATGGAGAAAAAATATTTTGCAGAATCTGAGTTAATTATCAATAAAGATGGTAGTGTCTTCCATTTGCATGTTAAACCAGAACAGTTGGCAGACAAAGTTATTTTAGTAGGTGACCCTGGGCGAGTTTCGCTCGTAGCATCGCACTTTGACGAAAAAGAGTGTGATATTCATAATCGCGAATTTCACACCATCACAGGTCTCTATAAAAACAAACGTATCACCGTACTAAGCACAGGTATCGGTTGTGACAACATTGATATTGTTGTGAATGAACTTGATGCCTTGGCAAATATAGATTTTAAGACGAGGTATGAGAAATCACCTCTCAAATCGCTAACCTTAGTTCGTATCGGAACTTGTGGAGGACTTCAGGAATATACGCCAGAAGGAACCTATATTGCCAGCGAGAAGAGCATTGGGTTTGATGGGCTTTTGAACTACTACGCAGGAAGGAATGAGGTGTGTGACTTAGCGTTCGAGGAAGCATTTGTCAAGCACATGAATTGGAGTCCACAAAAAGGAGCCCCTTATGTCATTGATGCTGATGAGGAAACATTGAACCGTATTGCTGGCAATGACATGGTTCGTGGCGTAACAATCTCATGCGGAGGCTTTTTCGGTCCACAAGGTAGAGTGCTTCGTGTGCCTTTGGCAGACCCGCATCAAAATGAGAAAATCGAGAATTTTGAATATAATGGGCATCGGATTACAAACTTTGAAATGGAAAGCAGTGCCTTACATGGACTTTCAAAGTTAATGGGCCATAAGGCTGTAACTTGTTGTATGGTAATTGCTAACCGCCGAGCATTAAAGGCAAATGTAGAGTATAAGAATTCGATTGATGGATTGATAGAAACAGTTCTTGATAGAATTTAGGCTTAATTGTCAGCTTTAATCATTGCAGATCGAAGTTTGTTCTTAGACACAAAGTGTAATGGTTGAAAATAGTGTGTACAAAAAACAGCCCAACCATCAAAGAACACTTTGTGTCAAAGAACGTTTTTAATTGATTTTATGCCCCCTTCAGCATTTTGAAGTACAAATGCTGGAATATAGATATTGAACGTAGACAAAAGAAATTGAGCATTGAACATGGTAAAAGATTTGGATAACCAACAGCATTTACAAGCAGAAGACACCATTTGTGCCTTAGCAACTCCAGCAGGAGGAGCCATAGGAATCATTAGAATATCGGGCAAAGATGCCATTCAGATAGCTGATAAGGTTTTCGTAACCTCAAAACATAAAAAACTTCATGATGCAAAATCGCACACTATTCTCTATGGGCGTATCATTGATAGCCAGCAAGAAACAATAGACGACGTTTTGGTGTCGGTTTTTCGTTCGCCTCATTCTTACACGGGTGAAGATTCTGTTGAAATATCATGTCATGGCTCTCGTTACATCATCAAAACCATTTTAGAAACATTTATCAAAGAAGGCTGTCGACAGGCTGCACCTGGTGAATACACACAACGCGCCTTCTTTAATGGAAAATTGGATTTAAGTCAGGCAGAAGCTGTTGCCGACTTGATTGCTTCTACCAATCGTGCTTCGCATCATGCAGCTATGAGTCAGCTGAAAGGAAACTTCTCCAACGAGTTGGCTACACTCAGAAACGAACTTCTGAAGATGACTTCACTCATCGAATTGGAATTAGATTTCAGCGACCATGAGGATTTAGAGTTTGCAAATCGAGACGAATTACTTGCGTTAGCGCATAAAATTAAAAATCGAATTACCACTTTGGCACATTCTTTTGAAACAGGAAATGCTATAAAACAAGGGGTTCCCGTAGCTATTATTGGAAAAACCAATGTGGGGAAAAGCACACTATTAAATCAATTATTAGAGGAAGATAAAGCCATTGTTAGCAATATTCATGGCACAACGCGTGACGTGATTGAAGACACAACCGAGATTCATGGCATTACTTTTAGATTTATTGATACGGCGGGTATTCGGAAAACAACAGATGAAATCGAAAACTTAGGCATTGAACGAACTTATCAAAAGATAGAAGAAGCAAAAATCGTTTTGTGGCTGATGGACGAAGCACCAACGAAACAAGAAGTAGATGATTTGCTAAAGAGAATAAAGGACAAGAGTTTGATTTGTATTCAAAACAAAATGGACCTATTACCAACACCTACCTTATCCGTTTTTGAGAATATAACCAACCAAAAAAGTAATGAGAGAAATGCAAAAAAATGGTTTTCATTACAACTGTCTGCAAAGCTCGGTACGAATATGGATTTATTAAGAAGTACTTTATGTCAAGTAGCGGAAGTGCCTGAAGTAACCGAAAATGATGTCATTGTAACCAGCACACGCCATTACAACGCCTTGTTAAGGTCAGAAGAAAGCATTTCACGCGTGATTGAGGGACTTGAGCTTGAGCTATCTGGAGACTTGTTGAGCGAGGATCTTCGATTATGTCTTGAGCATTTAGCAGAAATTACTGGCGGCCTTATCACAACACACGAGGTACTGAATAATATCTTTCAACACTTCTGCATCGGAAAGTAAATTAGCAGAATTTACCTATGTATAAAATTATAGCAAGTTTATATCGTTATAACATGAGGGGATTTAATAAGGGTATACCCTACTTTGCTACATTAACTAATATCCTCATACTTCTTACGTTTATTTTCTTTCTAATAATAGTTTTTATAGATGCCAAAGATATATTAAGTTTTTGGCATACAGGCTCAAAAGGAGGAGATTATCTAATAGGTGCAATTTTAGCAGTACCCCTATATTTTATGGCGTGGTTTTTATTCCCTGAACGAAAAATGAAAGAACATGAGGCGTTACTCACAAAGAAAGAATATCGATTGGGACTATTCTTTTATTTTTTCTTGGTAATGTTCCTGATGGTTCTTTTATTTATTGTCACTTAACAAAGGGATTTTAGCTAATCCCTTAAAATATACTACCAAACTCTGTAGGCTACACATTTCCAAAAGAGTGATTTCAAGGATTTTAAGAATAATCAAACTAAAGAATATCCTTATTTCCGCAGCGTTTTTGCTTGCAAGAAATGCAAGCGTCTGATACATAAAAGTATTCAAACACTTGCGTATGTCAGAAAATTCACTTATCTTAGTGCTACCAAACATCTAAAACAATAAAATGACAAATCGACCTTTCTCGTAGGGTTAAATGAGACGCAAACAAGTTTTGAAACAAACAAGGAAATTGTTTGCGGAAATAAGGTCAATATAAAATAAATGCTGTCCAGTAAAACTTTTATTAATTGCCAATTTGCTAATCACCGACCTCTTAAGAAGCATCAAAAGAAACTTTGCATTCTCCCAGATTGTACCTATGGTGCGTCTTACACTGATGTACTACATTAAATTTAGCGAAAGATTCAAGCACAGCGCTACATGCGTATATACTCTGTCTGACTTTCATTGACAACTGGTAAGAATCTTCGTTATTTGCTCTTATTTCTCTGCATCAAACGTATCTTATTTATATAAGCATTGGCATAAAGTCTCATGCCGATGTCCGTTGCATGCACTCCATCTATTTGACTGTCATTGTCATTAATGATTCCTATTTCATTGGCTGTGAGATATTCTAAGTTCTTTATGCCTTGACGTTTTAATTCCATATAAGCCTTATACAATAGACTGTTGGCTTTAAGTACTTGTTCCCGTAAGCCTTTCTGAGTCAAACTGTTGGTATATCCACAATGCTCTGTCAATAGTATGGGTGCCAAAGTCTTGGAGCGTAGATAGCGAACACCAGCTATTATGCGTGGATAAATGCTATCCACACGCTCGGGAGAATCCATGTTCGGAACACAGTCAATAATAAAAAGACGGGCGTTTGTCAGCTCTCCCATGATATGAAAGACTTCTGGCTCTAATCTTCCATTTCCCGAAAAGCCAAGATTAAACACAGGAATATCGAGTTTACGTTGTAAAATGTTACTCCATGACATGCCAGGGCGAGATGCAGAAGCTCCCTGCGCAATCGAAGTTCCATAGATAACTATGGGATTCGATGAGTTGATGGGTGTGAATGTAAGATGCTTATTTGCTGGTATGCCGATTTGTAGAGACGACACCGTGTTATAAAGAGGTAAATAAAGTCTGAATGTGGCAGCACTGTCTTTTTCCCCAATCATGTTTTGATAATGATAAGAGATGGTGTCTGAGACGCTGCTACCAAAATTGAACGAGCCAAAACAAGAACAGAAATTCCACTCACCTTGCGCATTCTTTCGATAAAGGTCAATACCACTGGTAGCCATTGTGCCTACATTGTTTAGGCTCTTAGGACATGTAACCGTATATTTCACAGCGATGTCGGTAGCATCTGTTGTAAAGTCAATATAAAGCCCACTACTGTTTTCAGACAGGTTCCACAGCGCTTCACGTACCTCTTTCCTAAACCGAATGGGAAAACGATGATACGTTTTTCCGATTTCATTGCCCCAGCCTCTTCCGCTTATCGGCATGTCCTTTTGTTCTTGTGGATGATACCACACGGTTTGTGCATATAGTATTGGAAAGTAATATCCAATCAATAAAAAACAAATGAGTTTCTTCAACATGCTTAAAAACAATTTTTAGGGATGAATAGATATACAATTCAGCCATGAATCGCACTTCTACAAAAGTACTATTTTATTACCAAAGGAACGACCCCTACAACAAGAAACTTATGAAATGAAAGAAGGTTGAGTAAAAAAGAATAGAGAACCTTTTATCTCACAAGTAGTTACAAATATTGCTCTACTTGTTTTCGAATGATAAACAACATTGCAATAAGGTGGCATCGTGGTACACCTCACCATCATACAACCAATCTATGAGTTGGCAGGTTTCTTTGAATCCCATGCGAAGAAACAGTCCGATGGTGAGCTTCTGTGAAGAGTTGACCACGACATACAATTGGTGCAAATGAAGAACCTCTTTGGCATATCTCATCACTTTCTGTATGGCATCCTTTCCATACCCTTTCTGTCTAAAGGCTTCTTGTACCACAATTCCCATTTCTGCTCGTCTGTGTTGAGGATTAAAATTCATGATGTCCACCAACCCTATCGTCTGATGTTCTTCGTTTTCAATGATTAACCTTACTTGTTTATCGGTATAAATATCACCAGAGGACGTGGCTATATAATCATGTAATACGTAACGAGAATATGGAACATTCGTCAATCCAATGTTCCAAAGCTTTGTATCATTTTCTATTTGATAGAGCAAGTCTAAATCTTCTGGCTCCATCGCCCTCAAAACAACATTTGCCATAAGTGCTAAGCAACGTTTTATTTTAATATTTCAGAAGGAGTAATCACGATTTCGTTCATGGGATTGAATGTACATAAATGAACATGAGATTGTGGACCTTTTGAAAATATATGGAATATTTGACTAAATGTATAAGCCTCGATATCATAAACAACACATACCTCTGATGTTTGTGGTAACTCAAATGCAAGATGTCCTTCAGGGTATTCTGCTGCTGTGGCTACTATAAATTTTGCTTTCAATCCTTTTCTTTCTGCAATTTTCTGGCATTTCAATATCGACTCACTACTGCCTATAAAGACATAAAAAGGAGGCGTATATCGCTGTGGATGAAACAATCCCAAGCTTTTCCTTGTCTTACCTATTTGCATTTGGATTAAAGCAATGGTTGCCTTAAAGTAGATAGCCAACTTTATAGGTAAACTAAGAAATAAACTCATTCCCCCAAAATGCTTTTGGAAAAAGATGAGCATCGCTTCATAAAAGACATGAACATACTTAAAAGAAGACTTCTGTGTACTTTCTCCTTTGTAATGAAGTATTCTTAAAGGCAAATACCAATTGTGATAACCGCCCTTCAAAAGTCGGTATGATAAATCAATATCTTCGCCATACATAAAAAAGTCTTCATCTAACAAACCGATATCTTCCAAAGAAATACGTGGAACAGCAAAGAAAGCACCACTCACGATTTCTATTTCGGCAGGTTTGTCCCAAGGCAAATGTCCCAAATAATAACGTGCAAATCGTTTGTGTTGAGGGTACTTTGCACACAGCCCACACATCTTGTAAAAGGCTGTTAAGGGGGTAGGAATACCACGCCTTGATTCCTTTGCATCGCTACCTTGCGTAGAAATCATCCTCACCCCTACTGCACCGAGCTTCGACTGCCCGTCCATAAAATCAACAAGTTGCCGCATGGTGTCTTCGCCCACAATGGTATCAGGATTTAAGAGCAAGACATATTTCCCGCTACTTTGTCGGATAGCCAAGTTATTGGCACGTGCAAAACCTAAATTATGATTGTTACTGATAAAGGTTACATGCGGAAATTTGTCACTCAAATACGCTACTGAACCATCTTGCGAAGCATTGTCGACGACCAAGATTTCCGCTTCAACATCCTGTAATGCCCGTTGCAATGAGACAAGACATTGTTCAACATAATATTTTACATTATAGTTGACGATGATGACAGATAGTTCTAAAGTATGCATTCGTATTTTTTAATCGTTTTGTTTTACATCTTTTGTTTCCTGCATACAACGCTCGGTTGAAGGAAAGATAAAAAATAAACAAAGAAAGAGAATGATAGCCAAATATCCAAATGCCACTTTCATGAACAGATAATACAAGATGGTATTGACGAGCATGGGGATTGTTAGCATTGCAAGTCGGCAACTCCCCCAAACGAGGAGTGCTTTTAGCGATGTCGCTGGGCACTGCAAAGCTGCTTGTATCTTTTTGAACTTAAACAATCGTAAAGAAAGAGGAATGCAACAGATGGTCACTATTTCCATGATAGACAACCAAATAAATTCCGTCTGACTTTGCTCAGTACAAGCACCGGGTACCAATGTTTCTGTTTCAAACAAGACAATGAGTCCCAACGCCAATATCAGCGATACAAAAAACTGTGCCAGCAACTTTTTTTGTACACGATTTAATTCTTTCATATACCCTTTATTTGATGATTTTGTAAAAAGACTTAAGCGCGCGTTTTGAACGAAGTCATAAATCTATATTAACGCTCAAAAGGAATGCGATTGAGTATAGAACGCCCTAAAGTAACTTCATCGGTATATTCAAGTTCATCACCTATAGGAATACCTCGTGCTATCACCGTTAGTTTAACCTCTGAACTATTCAGTTTACGAGAGATGTAAAAGTTGGTGGTATCACCTTCCATGGTAGAATTGAGAGCTAAGATGACTTCTGAAATGCCGCCAGCTTCCACTCGCTCAACCAAGGATTGAATCTCCAACTGGTCAGGACCAATGCCATCCATGGGCGAAATGAGTCCTCCCAACACATGGTACAGTCCTCTATATTGCATGGTATTCTCAATAGCCATTACGTCTTGGATGTTCTCCACAACGCAAATCGTGGATGCGTCTCGACGAGGATCAGCGCAAATTGGGCAAATATCTGTATCGCTGATGTTATGACATTGGCGACAGTACTTCACGTCATGGCGCATCGTTGAGATAGCCTGTGCAAACTGCTCCACTTCTTCTACATCTCGCCGAAGCATGTTCAGCACCAGTCTCAAAGCTGTCTTTCGCCCAATCCCTGGGAGCTTTGCAAATTCACTAACCGCTTTTTCGAGGAGTAACGAAGGATATTGCTGCTCCATTTACAAATAAACGCCTATCCCTAACTTAAATCCTATCGTGGAATAATTGCTATGATCTTTTAACGACTGGTCATAATAGATAGCGGGTTCTACCGTTACCGTGCGACTAAGAAAATACGCATAGCCCACCTCAATACCAGGCATGACATCATTGTAATTATGGTACGCATGCACAAATTTGCAGTTAGCACCCAGATAGATTCCGTTCTGAACAATGTAATAACGCCCTCCTACCCCTGCGGAAATATAATCAGGCACCGTTTCATTACCATTGTGTTGATAGTTCACAGTTCCCAATAGCATGAGGTTGTCTTCTACTAAATAACCTGCATGTGCCTGTGCACCAAAGTTCAACTTATCCAAACCGCTGTAACTCAGATTAAATCCACTCAATGCGCCACCAATGTAGACTTTATCTTGTTCAAACTGTGCACTTGCTGTCAAGGTCAAGAGCAGTGCTGCAATCATTGTAATCAGCTTTTTCATCTTTACTCAATTACGTTATTATTGTTAATTTTTTAATCGCCTGTCGTTTTACCTATCACGTTGCTCGCCATGCTTTCTTCTGCCGAGTACCTCATCTGCTTGTAAAAGATGAAAACTTGAAGTACACACAAATCTTGTTAAGGCAAACCTTTTAGGTATATGTTGCAAAAGTACACAATATATTTGAAAACTAAAAAAATATAAGTATCTTTGTGAGCAATATTAAATTTCACGCAACAAACTGGATGAAACGATTTTTATGGATGCTGATGTGGAGCTTTTCCACATTATTTATATATGCCCAACCCAACAAGATTTCATTACAAAACTCTCTCTCTTCTTCTCCTAAATACGAAGTAAGAGCTGTTTGGCTCACGACGATTGGAGGATTGGACTGGCCACATACCTATGCTCGAACAACCTATACAGTAGAAAGGCAGAAACAAGAATTACGCACGCTGTTAGACCAATATCAGCGTGCAGGCATCAACACCGTACTGCTACAGACTCGTATTCGAGGAACAGTGATTTACCCTTCTGCTTATGAGCCTTGGGACGGATGTCTCTCTGGCATACCGGGAAAATCTCCAGGGTATGATGCCTTGGCATTTATCATCGACGAATGTCATCAGCGTGGCATGGAACTGCATGCGTGGATTGTCACCATACCTGTTGGAAAATGGAGAGGTTTAGGCTGCAAATCTTTACAAAGAAAATATCCTAAAATGATAAAAAAGGATAAAGACGAGGGCTATATGAATCCTGAAAGTTCACAGACTGCCACTTACTTAGCAAATCTTTGTGAAGAAATCACCCGTAATTACGATATTGACGGCATCCATCTGGATTATATCAGATATCCCGAAACGTGGCGAATCCAAATCAATAGAGCCACCGCTCGCCAGCATATCACGAATATCGTACAAGCCATTCACGACCGAGTAAAACGATTAAAGCCATGGGTAAAAATGAGTTGTTCGCCGATTGGCAAATACAATGACCTGCCCAGATATTGGAGTCATGGCTGGAATGCCTATTCTAAAGTGTGTCAAGATGCGCAAGCGTGGTTAAAAGAAGGACTGATGGACCAGCTCTACCCCATGATGTATTTTAAGGGCGACCAGTTTTATCCCTTTGCACTCAACTGGAAAGAAGAGAGTCACGGGCGGATGATTGTACCTGGATTAGGAATTTATTTCATGTCTCCTACCGAACGCAACTGGCCCTTACAAGTCATTAGTCAAGAAATGCAAGTGATAAGACAGTATGGCATGGGGCATGCTTACTTCCGAGGCAAGTTTTTAACCGATAACGTGAAAGGACTATACGATTTCGCATCCAACGATTTTTGTCGCTATCCTGCCCTCATTCCCGCAATGACATGGCAACATGCCACCCCTCCGTTACCTCCCACACAAGTGAAGTGGGACGAAAAGACAGCTACTTTATCATGGGCAGGTGCCAAAGACCGAAGCAATGCGCCTTATCTTGTCTATAACATTTATGCCAGCCGACAGGTTCCTGTGGATATCCACGATGCCCGTAACCTGATTGCTATTCGTGTACAAAGCACTACCCTACAACTGCCCAAGGCGACAGCACTGGCTTATGCGGTCACCGCTATGGATAGATACGGCAACGAAAGTGATGCCATACAATCGCACAAAGGCAACGATGCAAACATAAGGGCTACCACGCGACTACTTTATTGTGATGGCAAACACGTGGAACTTCCAGCAAAGGGACAGACATTGGATGCCACTTTTGTACTCATAGAATCATTGCAAGGCACGATGATTACCACCCGTGTCTACCAAGGGAAATATGCTGATATCTCTACGCTCCCCGAAGGGATGTACACCCTACGCTCATTGGATCGATACAACCACACTCATCGCTTGGGTATCTTTATGGTGAAAAGAAATTCTCTGAGGTAATTTTATAACAATCCGCCTACCATTTCTTGCTTGCTTTCTTATCATTCTTGGTAAGACAGTAGAGGCTTTTTGTCTTATCATTTTACCAAAAAACGACCATTGAAAATCTGCAAAATAGAAAAAATCAATAGGCAAGTGACAGACAAAAATGGACTGATTTTACCCAAAAAGACGTCTTTTCAAGTTAGAACATTGACTTAACGCTCTTGGAAACACGCATTAGAGCTGTTATCTTCATGCCTTAGCAGCATTAAAGCATGCAAATTCCAAGCTTAGAATAATGCTTTAGTCGCCAAAAAAGAGTAAAATTAGAGCTAAAAGGAAATGAAATAATCGTAACATCTTCAAATGTTTTCTTGCGTCAACTCCTTTATCGCTCTGAGGATAGTATCAGAGCTACAAGTGCGAAGTGTCGGATGAAGC
>NZ_QFFX01000110.1:0-4323 GCF_023522295.1 Prevotella sp. TCVGH
AGTACAAACTTTACGACTAACTTCCAAATATTTTTCAAGAAAAGTTTTAGAAATTTGCAGAAATTGATTTAGGTCAAACTAAAAAAAGCGAAACAGAGACTTCGTGCACTATTATTTTTATCACCCGTGTCCAATCAATATATTCAACACCCTGTGGCTATTTAATCTGAAAATAAAGAATCTATTCGATTTATAGTTTTTGGATCAGAAGGTCTTGTCATATTCTCATCTATAATTTTTCCTTCAGCATCAATTAATATAAAACGAGGTATGCGTGAAATTTGATAATCTTTTTGAAAATTACTATTTCTATCTGCACGCAATTGAATACCTTGCAAATTATCTGTTTTTATCTTTCCTTTCCATTTAGATTCATCCTCATCTATTGAAATACTAACAAAGACAATTGGCTTTCCTTTGAACTTCTCCTGTAACTTAAGAAGATAAGGTAGTTCACGACAACAGGGCAAACACCAAGTTGCCCAAACATCGATATAAATATACTTACCCTTTAACATAGAGAGTGAGATTTTCTCGCCTTCTACATTAGGAAGTATAAAACATGGTGCTTGTTTTCCGTAAGCTATACGTGAGAACTTTTGATAAATTTCTTTAAAGTCTGCTTTCCTTTTTATATTATGAACATGACTATTATATATTGGGAGAAACTCACCAATATCTTTCACGCCATACCTTCTAACATATCCATACATAAAAGTATGAATAAGATAATCTTGAAGATTTGAGTCTTTTATGTTGTTTTTGGTATAATTCAATGCATAACGCAATTCATTTAAGGGGTTATTGTTTATTTTCTTGGAAGCTAAAGCTTGAATATAATTTCTAAAAGCTTGTCGGTATTCCCAAAAATCATAAGCTTCCGAATCTTCAATCATTATTTTTTCCTGCTGTTGATAAAATGCAGAATGTGGAAGATAATACTTCTGTTTGAGAAATCTTGCTCTGTGAAGAGGATAATTCTGGAGCATATTACAGGCCAAATAATGTAATCGTTTTTTCTCTATCTTCTTAAATTCTTCAAATAATGAAAGTGTATCGATATTTATTTGTAAATTAAGAAACATCTTATTCCAATCACTCAAAAATTCATTTTCGGGTTGATTATAATTCAAATTAAGTAGCTCTAAAAGTTCTCCATTTAAATAATCATTAATATCCTTACCATCTCCAAGAAATTTAAGATCTCCATTTTTATATTTTAGCATGCTTTGCTTTCCTGTTGGAATAAGATAAAAATACATAATATTTTTAGGTCCATAAAGTACAGCGTATCCAGGCTTTAAGACTGGCGAAAACCTAATTACACCTCTACCGTTATTGTCCAAAGTTGAATAATACGACGAATCTCGAAAAACTACTCGTATTTTTGAAGCTCCATACTCTTCAAAATAAAATTCAACTTGTCCAAGAACAGTAGTCACCCATAAACAGAGTACAAAGGCAATTGAAGACTTATTTATATTTACTATTTTCATTTTGAACATTCCTCAAGAACCATATTTTGGGAAATTATATTCCATATCTATTATTTTACCAAACCCACTAAAAACCTTTTCTGAAGATACATCTATTGTCCCATTACTAACATTAATATAATACATGTAAACTTTTCCTTCTTTTAAGATTTCATTATAAGTTGAAACAAATAAAACCTTATTATTATAGGGATGAGTCTTAATAAAACGATCTACACATGGTTTCAAAATTTTGATTCCTGTTATTTTTTCTTGATTGTTGGCTAAAGAATAGACTCTCTTGCCAGTATTAGTTCCTGCATAATCATATTGGTAAATATTTTTATCTGTTGCATAATAAAAGATTGGGCCTAAATTTCCTACTGCAAAATATTTAGCATTATTTAATTCTGGACAATTGTCAGCATAGTACATTCCTTTATCTATATTTTTCTTTTTGTCAAAATTAAATGTATATAGTATATTCTTATGAGTGTTCCAGTCTTTAAATAAGCCATATTCATAGTTGTTAAAACCTGTATCCATGTATCTAAGCTTGGCATGCATATCTTTTACATTAAAGAGTGTTCCAGAAATATTATCTGGCATTTCTTGGAGTACCCACGAAGAAGTTCCATTCTTCTTAGGGAAACATAAAAATCGACCTCCGATTTCATCATAAAGAATACCCAGATAATAATCAAAATAACGAGGCGCATACGGTGAAGCTTTATAAGTCATACCATCTTTCAAAATTGGTTCTGTATACGTTGTAAAGCCCATTGAACCCATGGAGCTGTATTGATAAAACTTGCCGTTAGAAATGATAGCATCATATCCATACCGACCTGGGCTCCAATAATAATGATAGAAAAGATAATTCTCTGGCTTCCAATCTGCCAGATTTGGCATCAACGTAGAAATGTCATACGTTTTTTGCATGGTTACTGCATCTAAGCGAACACCGCCTTTATCTGTAAGTATAGTCACGTTCTGCATTTTTCCTAACCAAAAGAAACTACCTATTTTTACGCCATGCCCTCGTAACTGTTCATTATTTACAGATGTGTAAACATTATTTAAGACAAGATCCTCTTTTACTCGATTTGAGAAAAAAGGACTCATAATCATGTCAAAATCTGTTGTTCCATTTTTCTCATGTAAAACCATCCAGTCTTCGGTTATAATCCCCTGTACTACCAAAAATATTTTTTTTAACGACTTTACACCTGTTTCTTTATTATGGCAAGTGAGTACTAAGCTATAGGCCCCTGGAACTTCCGTGACTAAATAGGAAAGAGTTTTTGTATTTCCTATTGTTTTTTGGGTTGACACTCCTCCAAGTGCGTTTGACCATATTCGCCAATTAAAGTCATAGTCCTTTTCACTACCACTACTCAACTTAATTTCGATTGGTAGCTCCAAAGTTTTGAATTGAGTGGCATACACTGTGTCTTTTGCAGAAATGGAAACATCTGGTAAATTAGAATAATTATAATTTCCAGTATCATCGTAACAAGCAGAAAAACTTGTAATTAAAAAGATGAAGGATAATCCTATTTTAAATATATTTCTCATCATTACACACATTTATTCATTAATACTTAGAACGTCACTATCAGACCATTTTCATCTGTCAACGGTTTTCCTGGATGTTCTTTATTATATTTATAAAGGGCATTGATTAACACTCCCTTCCAATAAATTTGCTCAGAAGTACTCCAGTTAGTATAGTTAGTAGCCACTCCCGTGTGCAATATAACAAATTCATGTTTTACTCGACTGTATTCATCAAATATCCATCCTTCAGGTTCTGATAATTCATTCGTTAATACAATTTTAAATTCAGCCTCGTTAATTGGAGGAGTTGAGAAATTATCATTAGCACATAATCGTAAGACTATACTTTTATCACCTAAATTAAGACTCGCATTTTTTCGCACTTGAATCCTTACTATAGTTGAAATAGAGTCTGCTAACAATTCACATGGTTCAATTTTATAGTCATTATTTTCAATCGCTGTAGTTTTCTCTGGGACAACCTGTACAACAAATTTCCTATTTTTTGGAGATGTTATACCTATTAATTTAACGGGAATGTCAATATTATCAACTTCTATTCCAGCATGCAATCCAAAAGAATAAATTAAGCTATCTTTTCTTACCAAAGAATAATCAAAACGCAATGAGGCATCAGTGGTATCATAGCGCAAATAATTGTCTGTCGTACAACTACATAGAAGCAATAAAAGCACACAATAAATCTTATCATTAAAAAGTATCATATATTATCTCCTTTCTATTTTCTTCCTCCATATTGCTTTTCCAAATCAGGCATAGGTAGAACGTAATATTTTTTACTAAATGGAACTGAAACATTAGGTATCTGATTCAAATCGTTACGTTTACAATATAAGAACCATTGTCCTTCACCTATAAACTCTTTACGATATTCTTTTCCAATAATTGATTTTAAGTTTTCGTCCGTAATATTTTCTTCTGATAACAAGCTACTATCGTCAAATCCCCTGTGTTTTCGTAATATGTTAATACAGTCTATGGCTTCTTTTTTAGATGTTGCACATTCTGCTGCTATAAGCCACATTTCACTAATTCTAAGTAAAGGTTGGCAATCATTATAAGTAGAAGAGGTTTGCCATAATTTTGAGCTTCCAAGATAATAACCTAATAATGCTTCAAAATAATAATTATATCGCCAATCAAAACCATATAAATTAGTTTCAAAAATTTCTGCGCAAACTTCAGGTGACATAATTAGGGTCTGCTGAATTATTATCTCTTCACAGACAGAGGGTAGCAGACGTAGACCCTCATAGTGACGATAATG
>NZ_QFFX01000111.1:0-4258 GCF_023522295.1 Prevotella sp. TCVGH
GGCACCCAAAATAGGAACCGCCGTATGCGGAACCGCATGTACGGTGGTGTGAGAGGTCGGTGAACACGAAAGTAGGAAATAAACACCTATGATTAGTGTTTACCTCCTACTCGATTCCTTTTATACGAGGTAGATTTTCGCAATCTCGCTCTATTTTGAACCTAATCATCAAGTTGCTCTATTTTCTACCCTAATTTTAGTATCTTTGCATCAACGTATGTTGATTGTTATTTGATAATGGGGAAAATAAAAATAGTGAAAGGCGAGTTTGCCAAACAACTCTCATTGCAGATAGCTCCTGCTATCAAGGCTGGCTTTCCAAGTCCGGCAGAAGATTATTTACAAGACAGGATTGACTTTAATCGGGATTTGATAAAACATCCCGAAGCTACGTTCTATGGGCGTGTGTCGGGCGACTCCATGATAGGAGTAGGCATCTATGACGGTGACATCGCTGTGATTGATCGGGCTGAAGAACCAAAGGATAAAGATATTGTCGTGGCTTATGTGAATGGCGAGTTTACCTTAAAATTCTTGAATACAGCGCATGCCCAAGAAGGATATATTGAGTTGATGCCTGCCAATGAGAATTTTAAGCCCATTAAGGTTGTCAATGATGACGATTTTGAAATATGGGGCGTTGTTACCTTTGTCATCAAGAATTGTAAAAATCTCAATGTATTACGCGATTTGTGATTGTGACAGCTGCTATGTGAGTTGTGAGCGCGTGTTCCGCCCCGACCTCAAACATAAGCCCGTTGTTGTGTTAAGCAACAACGATGGATGCGTTGTAGCCCGCAGTAAGGAAGCTAAACGGATGGGAATACCAGCTGGCATGCCCTATTATCAACTCAAGGAGCAATATCCTGATAATGAGATTGCCGTTTTTTCCAGCAATTACGAATTATATGGTGAACTTACGGCACGGGTGATGCAGCTCATTCGAGAGGCGTCACCTCAGAGTTTCCGATATTCCATCGATGAGTGTTTCTGTGTCTTGCCCGATATGAGTTTTACAGATTTGAAACAGTGGGGCGAGTCTTTGTGTCATCGCATACTAAAATATACGGGAATGCCTATTAGTATTGGGATAGCGCATACCAAGACTTTGGCAAAAATGGCAAGTCATTATGCGAAGAAATATGAGGGGTATCAGCATTGTTGTATCATTGATACAGATGAGAAACGGACAAAAGCACTGCAACAATACCCCATTAGTGAGGTGTGGGGTATCGGACGTCGTCATGCCACGAAATTAGAGTCCATGGGCATTCATTCGGCTTATGATTTTGCCATGCATGACAAGTCGTGGATACGTTCACTTTTTACGGTGGTTGGCATGCGCACTTGGCAGGAGCTTTGGGGAGAGGATTGTGTGCCAATAGATGAGATGACGCATAAGAAAAGTATCTGTACCAGTAGAAGCTTTACTGGTATGTTGGCGGAGTATGATGCTGTGCGTACTCACATTGCCAACTTTGCCGCACGGTGTGCATATAAACTTCGGCAACAGCAATCTGTTGCTTCTGTGGTGAGTGTCTTTGTACACACCAATCGTTTCCGTGAAGATTTGGATCAATATTGGAATTCCACTTCTGTACAATTGCTCACTCCTTCAAATTCCACGCAGGTCATTGTGCAGGCGGCAGCGCAAGGGTTGCAACACATTTTCGCCAGTGGATATCAATACAAGAAAGCTGGAGTTGTGGTTATGGGACTTCAGTCGGATGCTGCGATACAAACTAATTTCTTGGATTTCCACGCTACTCAAATGGAAAAGCACATCAAATTAGATCAAGCTGTAGATCGTCTGAACAAACTCATGGGTACGGAAACCGTTAAACTGGGAGCTCAGCAGTACAAGCAAAGACAACAAAATGGCAAGGCTATAGTGTTTGCAGATGCGATACAGCATGTTTTTAAGAGCAAAAATCCAACCACTCGTTGGAGCGACATCATGGAGTTGAAATAGTTTGAAAATCAACCACTTATCCTTCGTCAGATTGTAAGCATGAGTTAACCTCCTTAACCCATGCACTTAACGCTCCAATCTCCATGGGTTAAGCCCCTTATCTCCATGGGTTAATTTTGGCACTTCTATCTCATTGTATTTTCTGTCTATTTCTCCATTCCTAAAACTTACACGTGCGTATATTCAAACTGCATATAGTGCAATGTAAAGTTTGGGTAATTAGAGTTTTTTATGTACTTTCGCAATAAAGAGCGAAAAATGTTAGGCAAGGCTAATCCGAAAGGAGTATAAGACGTATCACGCAATTACTCCTTGAACACAGTGAGTGGCTTGATGTGTCACCCTATAAAAAGGTTTTAATTTTCTTCCAAACCAAAAATAACTATCCTTGCATTTAATCACTCTTTGAAGAATGGATGCTCGCTTGTAAAAACAATATATGATAAGTAAATCCCTAAAGGCAAAACCTTTTATCAAATGGGTTGGAGGTAAAACTCAATTGATAGACCAAATAGATAAGCAGCTCCCAATTGATTTTGACAATTGGGAAAATGTAACGTACATAGAACCTTTTATAGGTGGAGGGGTAATGCTTTTTTATATGCTGAGGCAGCATCCAAATATTAAACGGGCTGTAATCAACGACATTAATTCAGACTTGATTACTTGCTACAAAACAGTCCGTGACAATGTAGAGCAGTTGATTCCTGACTTACGGGAAATACAAGGGCAATATTACTCTTTGCGCAACATGGCGGCTAAACGTGAGATGTTTATGGCTGTTCGCCAACGATACAATGAGAAAAACTTGACCAGATAGAGAACACTACAAAAATTGCATGAAAAAAGGGACTCAAGAATATCAAGTAATAGAAGCTTTAAGAAAAGAAGGTGGGTTTGCAACTCTTCGCAGACTTAACGAAATTGTTGATTTTTCGTCATGGAAAACAAAAACACCAGAAGCTTCAGTAAGGAGAATAGTTCAAAATAGCCAATCTATTTTTAGAATACAATCGGGGCTTTGGGCTTTGGAAGATTGTCGAAAAGTAGTTCTTAAAAAGTTTAATATAAAAGAAGGAGACAAATATAGTGAAGAGCAATTTAGTCATGGATATTATCAAGGCTTGCTCGTTGAAATTGGAAAATATAGGAACAAGAAGACTTATATTCCGTCACAAGATAAGAATAGAATGTTTCTTGACAAGCACTTATGTGAAGTCGCTGATACCTATACTATCCCCTCTTTTACCTATGATTATTTGTTGAGAAAGGCAAGGACTGTAGATGTAATATGGTTCAACGAACGTGAAATGCCTTCTGATTTTTATGAAGTTGAGCATACGACAGACATTAAGAATTCGTTATCCAAGTTTTATGAGTTGCAGGATTTCTTCTCTAATTTCTATATAGTGGCAGATATATGTCGCAAAAAAGAGTTCTACGACAAGATAAATGCTTCTATGTTTAACGACATAAAGTCTCGTGTGCAATTTATAGATTATGAAAGAGTAGTCGCTATGCACACGGGTTTGAAATGTGTAAATATGAATAATTGGCAAATTATTTAACTATGAATGAATATGTTTTTTATACAACAGAAGGAACAACGTTACCCCCTGATAAAGATGAAGATGTTGATAATTGTCAAATATTAGGATTTGTTGAAGCCAAGAACAATTCTGAAGCGATGGATTTGTTACTCACAAATAATCCATGGATTATTGAAGCAGGTTTTTCTATGAGAGAAATTATGGTAAAGCAAGTTTTAACAACAGAACAAATAAAAGACATTCAAACTATTGTCGATTATAATTGGACAGGCGAAGAGAAACATTATGAAGAATATTGTGAATATCCCAAGAAGCATATATTTGAAGTGCTAAAACGATTAAAGCAAATATGTACATCTCTTTAAGCTTCAAAGGGAGTTTGATTTCAAATTCGACATGATATTTGCGGATCGTCCATACTTCTTATCTGGAGGAGGCATTAGCTACCAAAGTGGAAAAGTTGTGTGTGTGGATAAGGGAGATTGGGACAAGCCTGTTACTTCTGAAGAGTTAGACGCATTTAATTTGCGTTGGTTGACGGCAGTTCGTGAACACATGAAAGACAATGCTACCATCTGGATTTCTGGAACTCACCATAATATTTTCAGTGTGCAGCAACAATTGTTAAAATTGGGCTTCAAGGTGTTGAATATCATTACGAGACCTCTGCAAAACCTTACCCCATCCTCTATCATTCTTGTTTTTGAGCACTATTGGCTCACCCGCAGTCAATATT
>NZ_QFFX01000112.1:0-4231 GCF_023522295.1 Prevotella sp. TCVGH
ATTCCTTTCTTCCTTTACAGGCTTATGAAATTATGTGCATGAGAGGAGGGGTGCAACTGGGTTTTACGACTGACCCTTCTATCTTCAAGTTAGCAAGTATGGGGTCGATATAATTATCCTTCACCGAACCAGCCATTGCTGCAGATGAAGGCACTTCGGGCGTGATGCGTTGTTGCCGAACAATGAGCCTTTTCTGTCGTTTGTCCCATTCAAAGCGCACCGTCTGGTTTTCATAATTGATACCCTTGTTCACTCCCGACTCGTTGAGTTCGGAAGGAACTCTTTGCAAACGGTTCACTACTAGGAACTCACGTCCCATCAACTTGGTGGGAATTTCGTAATAAATCGTATCCCCTTTCTTGATAACATTGAACACACCATGCATCTCTACCGAGTCACGACCCGTGAGACGCTTGTAGGCAGAAATGGGCTTCTCTGTTTTTTTCTTCTTTTTGGAGAATGGCCAAATTTGGCAGGCTGCACGCATTTCCATGGAAGTGGCTGAAAACATGAACCCTGCACATATTATTATGAATAAGGATTTACCTTTATGACGAAAACATCTCTTTAGCATTGATCTGATTATTTTTGAACAAAATGAATTGAGAAACAGTTATCCTATCTGCAAACTGCATATTTACAGTTTTTGATTTATCTCATACATCCTGTTTGCAAAATTAAACTTTTTCTTCTAAAATGCCAAGATTTTAACGTATAAAGAGCTATTTTCTTTATTTCTCTTGTGAAAGATTTACAGTTACTTGATCACATTCACTCGCCAAGTAACCCCAAGGTCAAGAATGGAATGTTTGTCTTGCAGGTAACCAGTAGGATTGGTATTCTTACCAAAGCAGTAACTATAGTTGGCATGTAGACGCACTTTCTTATTTTTCAGTGGATAGTACTCCAATCCTGCACCTACCCGTGTGATTTCGGTTCCTTCATATAACACCAAATCGGCGCGAGGTTTGGGTTGTTCAGCTGTCTTTTGATTGGGTTCTGCCAGCGCAGTTGATGCCGCGGGATTAGTGTCTACGCCTGCATGATTCACGTCATAACTTGCCTTAGCCCAGAGGTTAACCTGTGGTGTAGGCTGGTAATCAACACGAGCGGTCATGGAACAATCCTTGAAAAGGAACGTCTGCCCCTTGGTGGCACGGTTCATGTAATCCACTCCTATTTGCAGATTGTCAGCCACATCGAAACGATTACCAAAAGAAAGGTAATTGATAAATTTCCCTGGCGCATACTCCATCAAGTTGACAGACCAATCGGTGTGCAAGATACCATGGCTTCCATACCATATCAGGTTGTAGGCATACATCTCAGAAGATATGCCACCATTCCGCTTATATACTTTCCGGAAGGGGCTTTCAACCATTTGCAAGAAGAATTGGTCGTTTTTATTCGTGGTTTGATAGCCCAACCACAGTCCCCACTCGTAACAAGGAAAGTTGTAACAGAATTCAAAGAGTTGAAAACAATCAATAGGAGCAGGGTCGAACTCCCACGGTCCACATAGCACAGCCCACTTACCACCAGAGAGTGTCCAATTTTGGTTAGCGTGATAAGTAAGGAAGAGCCAGTCGGTGGCATCAAAGAATGTATATTCCTTGTTAATGCCATTCAGGCGTTGTCGATACTTAAAAGAAAACTTCGGTGAGAGATTTCCATTGATAATAAGGTTAAAAATGTTTCCCTTAAAGCCTGTTTTATCATTGTTTTTCACACCGTCAATCAATTCACGTTGGTAGTCTGCTCGTGCTTCAACAGACAGATTTACATGCTGGGACTCTTGCGCATAGAGCCCCATGCCATAGAATGTTAGCAAAAGCAAATATATCTTTAATTTCATAGTAAGTACAAATTAGACTTCATGTTTACAGTGCAACTATCGTGCTCCGTTTTTGAAAAGGCATGACAGTATCAATAATTTCCCGTACGTAGCAGTCCTTTCTTATTCCAAAGACCATATACTTCACTCACGGTATCAGAGGTAATAAATGTTTTGAGTTTTTCCTTACTCATGAAATCAATCAAAGTAGAGAATTCTTCTTTTGTCAAAACGATTTCCAACTGTATTTGCTTTTCATTGGAGTAGCCACCTATCACCTCATGTATGGTCACACCACGACGAATGGTATGAATGACAAAATCCAAAATCTTCTGGTAATCTTTGGAGATGATATACACACGAGTCTTAGAATTGATATCCGACATAAAGTGATTAAGTATCAAACCATTGAGCCATGTTCCAATCAAACCAATGATC
Source organism: Prevotella sp. TCVGH (assembly GCF_023522295.1). NCBI lineage: Bacteria > Pseudomonadati > Bacteroidota > Bacteroidia > Bacteroidales > Prevotellaceae > Prevotella > Prevotella sp. TCVGH. The sequence continues at coordinate 2,273 of NZ_QFFX01000112.1, forward strand.
ACTAAACTAACAGGATTAATTGCAAAAGCAGTACAACAGATTGCACCACCTGCTAACATTACGGCAGTACCAAGCTTGATATGGAGATACTTATTGAAAATCTTCGCAAGAATATCCAACCCACCTGTAGAAGCATTGATACTGAACAAGATACTTTGTGACGCACTCAGGATGAGAACGAAACAAAGAAGGTCAAACCAAGGATTGGCAATGGCTTGTCCTGCAACATAAGTGGTGAAGAGAGATTCGTGGATAGGAACGATAGAACCAATAAAGTCAATCATCGGTCCTAATATCAATGCCGTATACACGGTCTTGGCGCCAAATTCATTGCCGATGAGCAAAAACGAAAGCACAAGCAGTATCGCATTAATAACAAATATCATCGTTCCCACAGACACAAAAGGAAGTAATTTAGCGAGCACCAAGGACAAGCCAGTGATAGAGCCTATAATGAGTTTACTGGGTATCAAAAAAAAGTACACTCCCATGGCTGCCACAAACATTCCCACCGTCATAACGACTAATTCCACCCAAAATTTACGAGTACAGACAATCTGTTTGATTCGATTCGGTGCGTTTTGTAACTTCTCAACGAAAGTCATTTCGCTTTCCTGCTTGTTATTCATAATGTTAAAATTTAAAGGTTGTCAGGTTAACTAACGAGAACTCATGGTGTTCACGCTTCATTCTGTGTTTCTCTGCTGCCACCTTTTCTTATTTTAGGTAGCAACAATTATTTAAGTTTTGCAAATTTAATTGATTTTTATGAATACACAAGTTTTTAGATAATTTTTTTACTTGAATGCGAAAAGTTAGGTCAGTCTTGTTCCCTCAAAATAGAAAAATGGGACAAAACTTTGAAGAGTACACCTAATATTGCTTATGGATAAAAGCAAATCATCTATCATAAGACGAAGGAAAGACAAAGAGTCAACTTACATCACTCTTTTCCTCAATATACTGTTGAGCCTTCCCTATTTGAACCAAATCTTAGATACGACTCAATTCAGATAAATAAAAAAAGGACTACCGCTGTAGTCCAATCTTTGTTAACCTTAAATCTAATACCATGAAAAACACGATGCAAAGATAGAGGTTATCTCCTTATATTGCAAGCAACTAAGGGCGTTTTGTCAAAAACAACTTGCTTTTCTTGATGTATATCAAAGTATATAGCCAAAATTTATCGCACATTGTTGCAGATAGCAAGAAGCTATTTGCCTGATCACATGGCTCATGAACATACACAACTCTCTCCTTAAAGAAAGATTTTCATACAACGAAAAGCACCAAAGAAGCAGCATCTGTCAAATTGTTGGTACGCTGCATGGACGGATCATAAATGCTGAATTTTCTTTACAAAGAGCCTCTCATAACTCGCGTGTAAATCACCAACCTCAAAGTTGGTCGCAAATACGCGAGAAATGAGCAATGTTTGTAATTTATTGGCATTGAAGACGTTACGCCTTAAACAACTCTTTTCATTCCTATTTTTACCATTTTTTGCGACTAACCCATTGAGATAAGCCTGCTATTTGCATGCTTTAATGCTGCTGAAGCATGTGAATAACGCCCCTAATGTATGTTTCCAAGGGCGTAACTAATCAACGAAAATGAAAAGAAATCGAAGTTGGCGTAAACTAATTGATAATGAGGAAGAAACAGAACGATTTGCATAGAAGTGCTCTTTTCAAAAAGGGCAGGAATATGCAGATTTAGGCAGAAGTTCAGTTACCAAACCGTTACCCGATTTTGCCATAGGTAACGATGGAGCAATGTTCGGTAACTGATTTTTTTACTCGTGTGGCTGTTGCTGCGGTCGGCAGTTTTCTGCATAAGTGAGGAACGCTTTGAAATTGGTAATTTTGCCACAAAACAACAAAGCGTATGAAAACAGAAAAAATGAAGGTGTTGCTCTACCTCAAAAAGAGTGGTCTGGACAAGTCGGGTAAAGCT
>NZ_QFFX01000113.1:0-4006 GCF_023522295.1 Prevotella sp. TCVGH
CTATACAACCAGTATTTAATCGCAGAGTATTGTGTTTTAAGCACTTAGCCCAATATCATATTTTTTTACCGGACAGCAATAAATAAAAATCTGTTGTTGGTACAATCCTAAAACGGTCAAGGATTTTGAGTGAAAGGGATAGCCTTTGACTTGATTGCCCTCGACCGTTTTTCTGTTGTTTACAGCTTCCTCCATTTCTCTATGTCTTCACCATATTCCTCCAGATGCTGACGCACAATGTTCTCAACAAAGCTTGAAAGGTTGCTGCCCCTGTCGCCTAATCTACGCACAATGAAGTCGGCACGTTCCTGTGTTTCCCTGCTCAGATAGACCGCCTTGCGATTGTTTAACTTAGTCGGCACAAGATAGGCTTGCTTGTAGGCTTCGAGTGTTTTCTTTCTCATCTTGGCACTGATGCGTCTTTGAACGGTTGCGTTCTCTGTATGCTGCGCAGGTTCAGAGTGCGTAGTGTTCTCTGGGTACTGTTCGTTAGACTCTTGAATAAGTCTTGCTTTCCTTGCCCGATGTTCGGCTATAAGATGTTCGGACAGACCTTCAATTTGGTTGAGTCCTAAATATTGCTTGGTGGAGTGGATGGTATTCTCCATTCCCTCGTTACTGACTTTTTTCTTGTCCATATTATTATCTCATTTTATGTTTGACTTGTTTTGATTTCTTACTTTCCTTTTGCTCCGTAACCGTCATCCGTGTCCGTTCCTGCACTTTCTGCTGCTCCTGTTTACGCATACGGCAGACATGAAACTCGTTGAGGTCTTTGAAGCCTTTGTAATGTATGGACATATCCTCCACCTTGAAACCTGCCTTGACGAAATCATTGGTTGCCCTCCGTCCTGCTTCATCATTATCAAGGAAGGCACGGATATGGGGCAGGTGTCCGTCGTTCAGATAGCGAACAGTCCTTGCCACATTGTTTACGGAGTTCATCACAAGGCAGTGGCTGGCTATCTCCTCTTTCATTGAAAGAAAAGAAAGGAAATCCATAAATCCTTCAAACACACATACAGGCAGTGGCTTGTCTATTGCGTGTTCTGTCTGTTTGTCCGTAAATATCAGAGTAATATCCTTCGGAGCTATCGTTCCCTTGAACAAACCATTATCCCGAAGTTCATACCCTCCTGATTGATTGGCAAAGCCGATGGCTTGATAGCGCCTGCCCATTACCTCATAGCTGATACATTTGAGAAACGGCATAGCCCTCTCCAAATCAATGCAGCGTACTTTTGTAAGGTACTCCTGCAAATGTTGCGGCAGGGTGTCTGATATACTTATCAGTCTCCTTGCCCCGTTTGCAGCCATTACCGGTTGGGAATTGTTTGGTGCGAAGTCTTTACGAGAACTATATGCTGTATCATCGGGAGCGGTCTGTCCCAAGCAGCGGATGGCTTCCGATAGCGTGCAGTTCTCCAATCGCATACAGAGGTCGATGATACTTCCGCCCCTGCCTTCGGCATAGTCTATCCAAAGGTTCTTCTTTGTGTCCACTTTGAAACTCGGATGTGTTTCCGCACGAAGCGGTGAGCGGTACAGGGCATAGGCTGGTGTCCTGCATACAGGCTTGATGCCTTTTCTTTCAAGATACTCTACGATAGAGTATCGCTTGATTGCGGATAAATCTTCTTCTTTCATTGTGATATGTTTAATTGAACTGATTGAATAATTTTTGCTTGAATGACAATGGTGTGTTTGAATGATATTTGGATGGGTAGTTGAATGATTATTGAAAGAAAATCTCTTTCCTGAAGTTTTTCCCCTCCAAACTTTTTCATCTTTCTTCTTACCACATACTATTTTAAGTTAAGTAATTGATTTACAATATATTTTTGTAGTACCAAGTCATACTACCAACCTACTACATACGCCTACAACATTTGGATACTGCAATAACTTGGCAAAGGACAAGGGAGAATCTTCCTCATTTTATATACATAAATCGGAGGATGTGATAAGCCCGATGTCGTTGTCAAGTTCCCTGCGGAGTGAGTTAATTTCATAGCGACCCACTTTTGAGAAGTGAGCATCGTTCTTGCTTCGGTATTCGGTTCGCCCCAACACCGTGTTGTATCTGAACTCATAGTGCGTGGAGAGATAGGCTTCTATCTCCGAGTTCTTGGAGGAGGCTTTTCTCCGTTTGGGCGTATTGTATCCGCCCTCCGATTTTCCTTTATCTGCATTCTTTTTCATTACATGCTTGGTTTGGTTTCCAAGAGTGAAGTTATCAAGAGAATGTGAAAGTTCCAAGCATTCAGGGAGTGCTTGCATAATGTTGCGCACATTGGCAATGGATTTCTCACGGATTTCTGGCAGGAAACAGTCGGAAAGCATGGATTTAAACCTTAAACAAGAGGCCAAGTGCGTAAAGGATGTAAGAAAGGCATGTGCTTATTTGCAGCAATCTGCATTGTATTGCATCGGCTAAAACGGATATGATAAATGGAGTGAGGAGGCAAAGAAAGCGACAATCCTTTTGTCATTTCCTTGTTTTTCCCTGTATTTCCCTGCTGCTTTGAAGTGTGATAAACTCATCATATTTTTGCAGGCATAAACGTGCGATGAAACGCAGAACAGACAAAGGTGTTGTCAATACCAATAAGACAGAATTACAAACAAAATAACAATAAAACTATGGGATATTTTATCATTACGGATTCAAATTGGGCGAGGCTGAGGAATGAGATACTCTGTCTTGCCGAGACCTGCCACAAGGCATTTGGGGAACAGAGCAAGCATACCGATTGGCTGCACAACGGCGATGTGTGCAAGTTGCTTAACATCAGCAAGCGCACATTGCAGCACTATCGGGATACTGGTGTATTGCCTTTCTCCCAAATAGGGCATAAGTGTTATTACAAGCGTGAGGACGTGGAGTGGCTGTTGCAGACTAAATCAGAGAAGCCTAAGACAGATAAATCTAAGAATAACAAATAAAATAAGATGACAATGGAGTCAATAAAGGACTTGAATATGGAAGCGGATGATATGCAGGTGGTGCTGTCCGCACTTTAAGGAGTGAACGGACGGATAAAGGAAGCGACACAGACACACAAACCGCTGTTTGGAGGTGAGCATTTCCTGACAGGCAAGGATGTATGCGAGCGGCTGTATATCAGCCCTCGTACTTTGCAGGACTATCGGGACAGGAGGATTATTCCCTATACGCAGTTTGCAGGAAAGATACTCTATAAGGTGTCGGATTTGGAAAGGCTGTTAGAGGAGAATTATAAGTGATAGCAGCATATCGCAAAAAGAAGTGTTATAAAATCTAAAATAATCAGCAAGGCGAGCAATTATTACACTTTTGTGTAGAATATATACGCTTTATTACATCTACTTTTGCCTAAAATCATTATTTTATTATGGAAGAAAGATACAGCATCCGTCATCGCCTTCGGCAAGAAGTAATGCTTGAACTTCTGCAAGTCCATACCATCGATGGTCGCATTCAGGCAGGGCGATGCATCAAATGCCGTAACATTTGCCCTACGTTTCTCCAGCAAGATACGCTCATCTTCCTCGTTGGCCACACCCTTGCGAGGCCCAATCCTTATCCAGATACGGCCTTTATATTTGACGGGAGGAAAAACCGATGGCTCCACCCGTATCATCACAGTGTCACCTTCTGGCATCGCCACCTTCTCTACCGTCATCGATGGCTGGGGCTGGATATTTCCGTCAGTACGAATAGCGGCCACATTCTTTAGCAGTTCGTCTGTCACGTCAAGCCCCTGTACTTCGCCATCGTCTTTAACGCCCAAGAATAGATAGCTGGTTTGTTTGTGGTCGGGCAAGTCGTTGGCAAAAGCACAGATAGCCTGTCCAAACTTATCCGTATTGGTAGTGGAAATCGTTCGTTCCACCCTGTCGCTCTCAATGTCGTTGAGCAAAGCTCGTATATCGTCTATATTCATATTACTTCTATGTTGCTTTCCAAATAATTGGAAAATATTTGTAATTTATTAACTGTTCATTATCATTCACTTAGCGTGAA
>NZ_QFFX01000114.1:0-3637 GCF_023522295.1 Prevotella sp. TCVGH
ACGCCAACGAGTTCATCGGTCTTGCGCTTTTCCTTGTCCTCCTTGGACTTCTCACCACGATAGACGTGCATATCCTCCGCCTTGTCCCATCCAAAAAGCATCATCGGCACATCCAATGGGCTGCCGTCACGGACTTTCAGAGCTTTCACCACAGAGTATTCAGGATTGTCATCTTTCTCTATGGAGAGAATGCCTGCCGCCTTGCGTTGAAGTTCGGAGCCAATATGCCCACGGAGTTTGATGCCATTCGGTACGAAGTGCAGTACGCAGATGATGCAGGTGTTGTAAATCCCTGCCAAGCGGTAGAGCTCATCCACGATGGCAATGCTTTCCGTTTCATCATTGGCGGAACGTATCAAGTCAGCTATGCCGTCAATCACCACAAGATGGATGCCCCCATGCTTGTGATGAAACAGGTCCATACTTTCACGGATAAGTTTCAACCGGTCTTTACGGGAAAGCGAAGCGAGATACAGAGAATGATAATACTCAGGTACTGCTGCCAGAGAAGCCCTGCGCAATGTCTTGCCCAAATTCTTGTGGAGTTGTGCCTCGGACTGCTCCGTGTCATAGTGCAGAACTGCCAAACCTTTGGGATTGGCGGCAATCTCTAATCCCAAGGTTTTCTCAATTGGCAGTTGTTCTTCTCCCAATGTTCCAGCAAGAATGGCTCCTACATAGTTACTCTTGCCCGTACCTTCTCCTCCGGTGATGCAGAATAGATTGTCTTGGGTTCCCAATGGGACACCATTCACAGCCACTACCGATTTGGAAATGTCAGGAGGGTTTTCGTAGTCTATTTCGCAGGAGCGCACCATCATCATAGTTTGACTGTATAAGTCTGTAAACATCTTGGCAAGCAGCTCTTTCAGTTCCTTTGCCCCATTGCCCAAGGCAAAGTAATCAGAAATATCCTTTTCCGTCTTGGTTCCACTAAGTGGAAGTGTAAGATTCAACACCTTGAATTCTACTAAATGTTCAGCCTGTTTATGCGCCTCTCTTACACCTGTTTCATCCGCATCATACAAAAGTATGATATGCCGAAAGCGAAGTTGAAGGCTCTCAATGATACTTGTCGGTATTTGTGCCGTTTCACTGTTGAAACATATCGCATTGAAGCCGTGTGCATATAACGAGAGCACATCCTTTTCTCCACCTGTGATGAAAAGAATATCACCTTTGGTGGGAATCTGCTCCATACCGAAGCAATAGGTGGCAGGCATTCTTCCACCATAGAGAAAGCGGATTTTCGAACTGTGAGGTCTGTATATCTTTATGTAGCCGTTTCCTATATAGGCAAATATAGGTTCTGTCAGTGAGCTGTGAAGTTCAAACTTCTTGCCCTCGGCAGATACGCTCTCATACCGTTTAAGACTCCGTACCCGAAAAAGCCGGAGTGTATCTTCATGGATACCATAATGCGCCCAATAGTTCAGCAGTCCATCGTCAAATGGCTGTATCTCGAAACTATATGGTCGTTCTTCCGTCCGCTTGGTCTTTTCAACCGTAGGACTGGAGGCTATAGGATTTTTATATGACGGTGTGATATGCTTGTTATGCTTTTCGGCATCACATAAAGAATACAATCCAAGTTCTTGTACGATGGTTTCCAAGACCTCGGGAAAACTCGTTTTCAGATTCAAACTACGCAACGTTGCCACAAACCAGAAGCAATCCCCTGAATAGGTGGTATCGCCATGATCATAGAATTTATAAGAAGAAGTTTTCCTATCATAGTAGATATGACAGGAAGCCCGTTTGTCGTCATAAAAGGGGCTACGGAAGTTTCGGTGAAGATTCACCTCAAAACCAAGGAAATGGGAAAATACATTCAAACCTCCTTGGGTAAGCAAAAGAATCTGTTCTTTTTCTATCATAGTTGTCTGTTTTTAGGGTTAAGACATGAACTCATGATAAGATTGTCCTTGAAACGGTTGAGCCGACCAAGAACCTCGTCATTCCTCATACCGGAAACACGGAGGCGGTTGCATTTCGTGGCAATCACGATAGACTTGAAAAAATAACGCACATCACCACCCTCGGTGTAGCGATACCTCACTAACTGCTTCTTGCGCCAACGGTAAAGGGTGGACTCTGAAACATTCAGAGTCCCGATAAGGTCTTTCGTGGTCATCTCCAGCTCGTCGTCAATGTCTTGGATAAGACGGGAAGTGCGCTCGATATACTGCTCAATTCGGTTGAGCCTGTCTATCAGTTCTTGATAAGCTTGGCTTTCTACTGCTATTATTTCCATATGTCATCATAGTTTGGTTTGTAAGATAATGTGCTGCGGTCCCAATTCCTTGGCGAGATCCATTATCTTTCCATAAGTCTCTTCGTCAAACACGTCTATGCCCAGTCGAATAAATGGGAGTGGTATTTCTCTTCTTCTCCTTGCAATAGATGCAAGCAGATCACTCTCATCCATTTCCAAAACTTTGGCATAGCTGCAAATTTGTACTATACTCATGGATACGGCTCCTGTTTCCCATCTTGAGATGGTACTTGAGCTAACTTTCAGTTTTTCAGCGATATACTCCTGTGAGTATCCTTCATGCTCTCGCTTTTCCTTTAGGGTTTTGTGCAACTGTTTCATATGTATAAAGTTACAAAGACACCTAAATTTGAGCAACCCGCCTCATTCAAATGTTTGCATCCCATGCAAGGACGCTTGCATTAGGTGCAGATAAATATTTTGGCAGTGTCAGCATGGAATACCTTTTCCAACTCCTAATAGATTAAAACGAGAAAAACTTTATTATCATTCCGAAATCGGCAAAAAAAGATAATTATTATGAAAGCCAGTGCACGGTGCAAGACCCTTTATATATAAGGGCTTGCACCGTGCACTGGAAAATGTAGCAGAAAAGTTTCTAAATATTTATGACACAAAGATTTGGAAATATAAACAAAAAAATCTAACTTTGTACACAGAAAATGAGGGCAAGCATGCTTTCAGCAGATAGTCAGAATAGCGGTCATAAGCCAGTCAGTTTACTGCTACATTTCTGCTACAGGAACTATCTGAACGAAAAGGTAAACAATTAGCTTTCAGCGATTAGGATATACTGCGGATTAGTTCAGGCTGGTCCACAAAGAAAATCAAGGAGTTACAGCAACGTAACTCCTTTTTATTTGGAAACGAGTAAAATTCAGACGAAATTCAAACAAAGGGATGTTGAATTTTTATCGGGTAAAGAATTGCAAAGAATGAAATGAAATTTTATCACCGATTTTTCAATTAAGAATGATATTTTTACAGCAAAAAGCACCAACTAAACAGTGGATGTAAAATTGGTAGTACGCTGCATGAAATGATAATAATTGATGCTGAATTATCTTTACAAAGAGCCTCTCATAACTCGCGTAAAAACAACCAACGGCAAAGTTGGTCGCAAATACGCAAATTATGAGCGAATTTCATAACCGATTGCTATTTAGAACGTTATATTAAAATCGCCTCTTTTCGTTCCAATTTTTACCTCTTTTTGGCGACTGAAGCATTGAGATAAGCCTCCAATTTGCATGCTTTAATGCTGCTGATGCATGTGAATAACACCTTTAACCCAAATCGGTCATTAGAAAAAGCTTCTTGTCATTTTCTAATGACCGCCATTAGAAAAACAGCATTGTATAT
>NZ_QFFX01000115.1:0-3605 GCF_023522295.1 Prevotella sp. TCVGH
GAATGAATGAAAAAATTTGACAAGTAAATTAGGAAAAGTGAATAAAAACTGTCAAGTGATTTTAGGAAAGTACAAACTCATGTTTATAAGGGCATTAACCCATGTTTATAAGGGTACTAACCCATGTTTATAAGAGCACTAACCCAATGCTATAGTACTTTCATGGACTCACTTGACCATTTTTAGTTTGTTTTTCTATATCACTTGACACTATTTTATAAAAAAACCACTCATCAATTTTTCCGTCTAAAAACTCATCAATTAAGAACATAATATTTGGCTAACTGCACAAAAATAAATATCTTTGTAATATGAGAATAGTCATACAAAGAGTTTCAGAGGCATCGGTAAGCATCAAAGACACGATGAAATCGGTCATTCAGCAAGGTTTTCTTATCCTTTTAGGCATAGGTGAAGATGATAGCGAGGACGATATAGAATGGCTTGTAAAGAAGGTTGTCAACCTTCGTGTGTTTGATGATGAACAGGGAATCATGAATAAATCTATCCTCGATGTCAATGGCGAAATATTGGTAGTGAGCCAGTTTACCCTCATGGCATCGTATAAAAAGGGCAACCGACCCTCCTATATTCGAGCTGCAGGGCACGAGATTTCTATCCCACTCTACCAGCTGTTTTGCAAACGTTTGAGTGCCCAATTGGGGAAAGAAGTTGGCACTGGCGAGTTTGGTGCCGATATGCAGGTAAAATTAGTGAACGATGGTCCAGTCACCATCTGTATGGATACCAAAAATAAAGAGTAACGCAAACACCCCCAAGAACAACATTCAAAAGATGGAAATCAAAGAAGCACAGCAACAAGTAGACCGCTGGATTAAGGAATATGGTGTACGCTATTTCTCCGAACTCACCAATATGGCGTGCCTCACCGAAGAAGTTGGCGAGTTGGCGCGCATCATCTCACGCACCTATGGCGACCAAAGTTTCAAGCCAGGAGAGACACCCAATCTTGCCGATGAAATGGCAGATATTTTGTGGGTACTCATCTGTTTGGCGAATCAAACAGGAGTTGACCTCACCGAGGCTTTTGAACAAAACATGAAGAAGAAAACCAATCGAGATAAGACAAGACATATCAATAACCCAAAACTAAAACAACAATGACAGTCAACAAAAACATACAACCTACAAAGGAGCAGCGCAATGCCAAGAATGCGCCCAAGCAAACAGTCGACAAGTACGAACAGGCTTTGAAAGAGTACAACACCAATCTCAACGATGATGAAGTACGAGAGACAGTTAAGAAGCTCATCGAAGAAAAAGTAGATACCAATGACACCCCAGAGGTGAAGAAATTCCTGTTTGGAAGCATCGAACTAACCTCACTGAAATGCACTGATTCAGACGAAAGCATCATGGCATTTACCGAAAAAGTAAACCAGTTTGACACGCAATACGCTGATCTTCCACACGTTGCCACGATCTGTGTGTATCCCTGTTTTGCTCAGGTGGTACGTGACACCTTGGAGGTTGAAGGCGTTGAAATAGCCTGCGTATCGGGCAGTTTCCCCTCTTCACAAGCCCTCATTGAGGTAAAGGTAGCCGAAACAGCATTGGCAGTGAAAGACGGAGCTACGGAGATTGACATCGTGATGCCCGTAGGCAAATTCCTAAGTGGCAATTACGAAGAGATGTGCGAGGATATACAAGAGTTAAAAGAAACTTGCGGAGACGCCGCCATGAAGGTGATTTTAGAGACAGGATGCTTAAAAACAGCGTCAAATATCAAGAAAGCCTCTATCCTTTCCATGTATGCCGGAGCCGATTACATCAAGACTTCTACGGGCAAAGAGAAGGTGGCAGCCACGCCAGAAGCTGCGTATGTGATGTGCCAAGCCATCAAGGAATACTACGATGAAACGGGCATTCAGATAGGTTTTAAGCCTGCTGGCGGCATCAACTCAGTGATGGACGCCCTCATCTACTACACCATTGTGAAAGAAGTGTTAGGCGAAAAATGGCTTGCCAACAAGTGGTTCCGTTTAGGTACCAGTCGCTTGGCGAACATGTTACTCAGCGAAATTGAAGGAAAGGAAGTAAAATTCTTCTAACAATGCGATAGAAACAGCTATAAAAAATGCCCTGCAAAAAAGCGGATATACACCTTAGAAATGTATATCCGCTTGAGCTTTTTAGCATCATCAAAGCGCCTTGATCCAATCAACGATGTCTTGCATCACCTCTGGCGCAAAGGTTTCTTCTATCAATCGATACTCCGTTGTCTGCCCCGTATTACAGTGTTGAAACAGATGGTTCAGACCTTCGTATTCTTTAATCAGGTTCTTTTTGTTGGGCTTCAAGCCTTTTCTCAAGGCTGAAAGATTGTCGTGCGCATCTACCTGCACATCTTTACTACCATTCATCGCCATGACAGGACACTTGATTTTTGGAAGATAGCAAGCCATGTCGGTAGCGATGAAATCGAGAACCCATGGGGTTTGCATGGTGAGAACGGGTAACAAACTTTGCCGGCTCAATGCTGGGAGCGACACATTGGTTTGTTTCAGCAAGGCATCTAACACGTCTTCGGGGTGAGAAATGTCTTTCTTGGCATTTCTATAAGCATAAATAGCCCCCAACACCTTACAGTAATCGTGAGCAAAAGTGGCACCCCCTCTCGCCTCCATCGCTTGATATACTTGCTTCAACATCAAGCTATCACCTCGTCCAGCAACCCCTGCAAGACTCACAATAAAATCGGGTAAGCCCTCTGCTGCCAACATCATAGCAATACTACCACCCTCACTATGTCCCATGACACCTATCTTTCCAAACTTTTTCAGGCTTTTTAGGTAGTTGAAACCACAGCGGGCATCCTCCGCATTGTCTTTCATCGTCGATTGAGAAGCATCACCTGTAGACTTTGCAAACCCTCTGTCATCGTACCGAAGCGAAGCAATGCCATGGCGAGCAAAGTAATCTGCCAAGACTAAGAACGGTTGATGGTCGAATATTTCCTCGTTTCTATTTTCCTGACCGCTACCTGTTACCATCAGTACCACAGGTACTTTCTGTTTGTTCATCTGCTCATAACCCACAGGATAAGTCAATGTTCCCGAGAAAACAGCATTCGCCTTGGCGTTTTGAAAGGTTACTTCCTCAGTTTGATATGGATAAGGCGCATGCGGAGTTTGCGGTCTTTTTAGTTCCTCAGCACCGCGATTGAGCATCAAGGGGAAAGCCCTACCAAACTGTGTAAACGTTCCTTGAATGTGGTCTCCTTGTTGTTTGCCGAGATACCGTGCCCCAATCGACGAGATAGCAATGTCCACTGAGTCGGCTGTGAGACAGTTCACTGTGGCAGGAACACCCCTTACACTTTGGTCAGGACTATCCATCGTTACGATGAAACCACTGTTTTTGTCCTTTTCAACGTGAAAGACAATCGTTAATTGTACACCTTGAACCGACAGTTTGCCCGTCCAACTACCTTCCAATTTCTGTGCTTGCGATGCGCAAACGGAAGCACACAACAGGAGCATAAAAGAGAGAAATCTTGTTTTCATGACGATAAGTTACTATGTTTGCAAAGGCTAACACACGGAGACAAGTCGGATGCCGCTCTTCGGAGGCTTCGCGCCTCC
>NZ_QFFX01000116.1:0-3371 GCF_023522295.1 Prevotella sp. TCVGH
GAAGATTCCATGCACATTTTTGTCACATAAAAGAAAACGACTCTAAATTATGCACATTTTTGTCATATAAGCCAAAAAATGAAAACAACCCTGTCCAAGACAAAGAAGAGGATAGCCCTTTGCAGAGTTTCAGACCCAAGTGGAGACACTAATGGAAGTGTATTTATAGTTATTTGTTGAGTTGGTTAGATTTTGGCAATAATACTTGCTTATTACCAAAATCTAACTGATTATTTTTGTAATAGTTCGCTTGTCTTAACCCAATAGAAAAAAGCTTCAGGTAGTGTTTTCTTCAATCTGTTGAGTTTATTATTGACGGAAGGAGACAATTCCATAGCAAGTATGGTGTTCGGATTTCCATCGTATTTCTCTATTTCTGCATTTGATTTTTCTATTGAGGTAGCAAGGTAAGCTGCACGAGCCGAATCTATGATAGCATCTTCTATGCGATATTTCCCCTTATAGATGTAGCCGTCTATTTTCTTAATGGCACTTTGTAGCATTTTGAAATCACCTTTACCAATTTGCCCTCTGGTAGCCAGACACAATGCGGTCTCTCTAATATCCTCATAAATGAGTGAAAGTTCAGCGGGTAAGCCACGGTATTGCAATTCTATTTTCCCAATTTGGATGAAAGTATCCTTAGTGTGCTGAAAGTTACCGGAATGTTCAAACAGCCTGCCTACATCATATAACTGCTTGATAATTTCCAACGAGCGGTCTCTGCCTCCCTTGATATAAGGAATACCCGAGGTGTTGGGGGCAAATGCCGTTAGTTTATCACCGAGAATATCATCAACGGATGGCACGGTTACCTTCAACGGATCACCGTCCAATTCTATAAAAGGACCTTTAATCTCAACTTCTTCAGTCGCATGGTATTGTAAATCCTCGTAGAGGACATCAAGCAGTATATACGCAGGTTTATCATCGTTCTTATAAGCGATGTGATAAAAGAATTTCGAGTGGTTCTTGGGAATATTCGTGTCTCTCTGCTGCCGCTCATCAAGGGTCATAGATATAAAGCCGAACTTTTCTATATCTTTCAAATATGGCTCAATATCCGTCCCGGGTGGGCAGATAATGTCAATATCGATGGATAGTCGGTGAGCGGATTCTCCCAAAATAAGCATCAGAGCCGAACCGCCCTTGAAGCAGAAAGGGCATCCGGACAATTTCAGCATCTCCAGCAGGGACATTGCCCTGATGACTTTCTCTATCAGGTTCAAGTCCTTATATTTGTTACGAACAGACATGGTCTTTATCCATTCTGTAGTCATACATTCTTTCTTGATCATACAAATTCCTTGATATATTTTTCTATTTGCAATTTAATATTGCGTCGTGAGGCATACCGCAACAGCATACCTACATTTACATTATAGTTAGCAAAGGTATTCTGCATCATGTACAGGGCTTCCTGCCCCTGCATGTAAAAGAAATCCTTATCGCATTGGATGTCAACTAAAAGTTTCTCGATTGTTGGTACATTGATGCCGTTTACTTCCTGTATGGGAGACTCTGAAACAAGAGGCTTTACGATATAGGATCTTTTGTCCAGCCGAATATAATCGGACATCATGTCTTCCTTTGGAGAAAGGAAACTGCGTTCGTGCATATCCTGTACAAAGTGGAAAATGGTTTCAGTGGCATCACGCTCCGTTTCGATATAAATATTGTTGTTATACGACAGGTGATGCTGCAAGTCAGACAGTATTTCGCCGTTATAGACACAAAAGTCCAATAAGGGATATTCCGCTTTTAATTTCTTGTACAACCGAATGGAATGAGTATTGGGAACCGGGCGAAAAATATCTTTGGGAGTAGTCGTATATACTCCCTTGCTTATTCTGAATATTTTGTTTTCATCCATCAACTTGCGTAAATGCCAAGACAGCATCTTCTTGGAAAGTTCAAACTTTCCAGAAAGATACTCAAACAAGTCATTCGTCCTGAACTCCTTATTGGTGTTTGCAAAATCTAAAATGATATTATTGACGTTCATTCTACTATCACTAATAGTTCGGTGCAAAGATAGTTGGATTTTGGCAATAAAACAAACAAATTGCCAAAATCTAACACATCTTAATACACATGATATAACTTGTAGATTTTGTTAAACCAAGTTGTAGAGTATCTTAATCATTAAAGTTCTTCTCTATTTTCATCTTCCCAGACATGGAAAAAATGTTTTGCATTTGTTGAGTTTATTTCTTCATCATCGATCCAGTCGTCTACTCCGACTTCCATCCTCGGATCCTCACTTGGAGAAGTTGCTGCCAGTACAGGTTCACCCATTTCAAAAATCGTAATTTTTGGTGCTATATATTTCTTCTTTATCTGATTGTTTATTTCTATTTTTTTTGTTTCCATCTTTTTACATTTTAAGAATTAAAATTTAAATACAGGACGTATAAAACAGCCTCCCAGTGCAGTTCGGTGCCATTGTAAGTACTGCTTACCCTTAATATCATATAACCACAAAAATGATGAGTTTGAATTCTCGGAAACATTAATCCAATAACGGGATGGTTGCCAATCGTAATACGGTGGTAGGTATCCTATAAAACAATCATGATAAACCTCGTCTTCACCATACCGTTCTGTTGATTCCATAAAATCATTAAGTCTTCCATAGTCCCACGGTTGGGTTGTATAATGTGGTTTATTACTATATTTAGTACCGCCAAAAGCATCAAATATTAAATCAAAATCTTTGAATCTTGGCACATACCATTGGGTCCAAGATGGCGCTACTTTCTGATATTCAGAAAGGTATGTGTCTACTTTTTCCAATTCCTCTATTAAGAACAAGTTAGTCCTGTCCGGGCTTTTTAGATTTCGCAAAGATATGGCAAGCCCATGTTTGCTATAAGGTGCAGGTCCGTTACCATTATCACTTATATATGCAATCATGGCAACAGGTTTCTCACCTGCATTGTCTGCTTCTTCACAAGTGGAGAAAATATTGCCAGCATCGGATATTACCCAACCAAGTTTAGGCTCTTGGAGTGTTGTATTTTGGTCAGGGTAGCCAATGAAGTCATCCATAATAGTAATCTTGTATTTGTATCTTTTTCCTGCTTTCAAATCAGCTTTGAAAGGAAAATAAGTAACGCCATAACTATTGTAGTCGCCAACAACATATTGACCTGTGCTATGGTCATAAATTTTACATTTCACCCATACATAGGAATAAACGTTTTGTGCGTCATTCTCACCAATAGCCTTATTAATGTCTGCAATTCTAACGCCTGACTTGGGATTCCACGGTTGATGATTCAACGGAACGAGAAAAATGTCTTTGCTGGCATTAAGATATGATTTATCTGCTTTTTCAAAGTTGTCTATATCAAATGAATATTCGCCAA
>NZ_QFFX01000117.1:0-3278 GCF_023522295.1 Prevotella sp. TCVGH
TGATGCAAAGATAACAAATACTTATGAAATTATGTGCATGAAGAGAGAGGGATGCAACTGGGTTTTACGACTGACCCTAAAGAAGTTGCTTCAACAATATCGTTAGAGAGCCCTTGTAAACCAAGATATTATCGATTTTAGGCATAAAAAAAGAGTACCGCTGTACTCTCAATCTTGTTAACCTTAAATCTAATACTATGAAAAACACATTGCAAAGTTACAAAATATAATGAGAGTTGCAATTCTTTTAAAAAGAAATGTTTGAATTATAACGCTTTTTAACCGTATTAAAGATATTTTTGTCCATTATTTGCCACAAACTTCGTCTTTTTGTCTAAAATAAGTTCATTTCGCTTACACTTCAATTTGCAACCCGTCATAAGCTAACTGGATGCCATCAGGTAATTGAAGATTCACATCATGGTGTAATCCTACACCATGACTCATGTGAACCAAATAAGTTTGTTTTGCACCTACACGATTCGAAAACTCAATCGTTTCCGCTACAGTCATGTGTGAATGGTGCTGCGGTTCATAGCGCAAAGCATTTACCACTAAGGTTTTGACTCCTGATAAAAAAGGCATCTCTTCGTCTCGAATAGTTTTCATATCCGTGATATAAGCAAAGCTACCGAAACGAAACCCCAAGATAGGCAGCTTGTGATGCATTACTTGAAACGGCATGATGTCTATGTCACCAACGCGCAACTCTTGATGTGGTTGAACAACATGTAATTCCAATAAAGGAACACCTGGATAAAGATGAGCACCAAAACAATATGGCATGGTGCGATGCAATGCCTCAGCAGTCGGTTCATCGGCATAGATTTGAAGAGAATCGAAAACGCAAAAAGGTCGCAAATCATCTATTCCTGCCACATGGTCATAATGAATATGCGTTAAAAGGACGGCATCAAGAGGCTGAAAAGGAAAAGGCATTAGCTGTTGACGAATATCGGGACCACAGTCGATGAGTATGCGCGTAGTGTCTGTTTCTAAGAGTGCAGCTGTACGTAACCGTTTGTCATGTGGATCGTGACTCTCACAAACGGCGCAATGACACCCCAACGAAGGGACGCCACCCGATGTTCCTGTTCCTAAAAATGTAAGTTTCATAGAATGTTTACCTCTGGATGAATGGCGATGCCAAAGCGCTCGCTGACGTCTTTTTGGATTTCTTTACACAGACGTTCAATATCACTTCCCGATGCTCCTCCACAATTCACCAGCACCAAAGCCTGTTTGTCATGTACCCCAGCACGTCCTAAAGTTTTGCCTTTCCAACCACATTGCTCTATCAACCAGCCTGCTGGGATTTTTACAGACAATCCATCTATTTGATAATGCGGCATTTTCGGGTATCGAACTGCCAACGCTTGGTATTGCTGTATGCCCACGATTGGATTCATAAAGAAGCTTCCCGCATTGCCCTGCACTTTAGGATCAGGGAGTTTTGCCTGTCGAATGGCAATAATGGTGTCTCGTAACTGCTGTGGTGTAGGATGTTCAATGCCTTTGCGCTGCAACTCGAACTGGATGTTACCATAATCCAAATGGGGAGAATAGGTACAGTTGAACTTCAATTCAACAGAAATAATCACATATTTATTTTTCCACTCACCCTTAAATTTACTATAGCGGTAAGCGTATTGACAATCAGCATTGGTAAAGGTCACCTCATGACCTGTGGCTATTTCTACGGCATTAATAGCTTGAATAAAGTCCTTTACCTCACAACCATAAGCACCAATATTTTGCACTGCTGCTGCGCCAACGGTGCCAGGAATGAGGGAAAGATTTTCCAATCCATAAGCTTTTTGCTCCACACAAGCCGCCACCAAATCATCCCATATAACCCCACTACCCGCCTTTACGGTAGCAATACTGTCTTTTATCTTGATGTCAACGAATTGAATTCGAGAGTGCAAAACTGTCCCTTCAAAATCTTTCGTAAGCAACAGGTTACTCCCCTCTCCCAGTGGCATGAAAGGTTCATCTTGTGGTGTCAATGTGGATAACGCCTGCTGTAGCTCTTCTTTCGAATCAAAAGCAATGAAACGTCTACACCGTGCATCAATGCCAAATGTATTATGCTGTTGTAAACTGTAATTTTTTCGATCTAACATCCTGTCATTTTAACTATTAAATTTCATCAACTTCCACCCATCTTTTCGATGCCTGAAAAGCATAATCACCTCTAAGTCTGTTGCAATACCGCGAACCACGAACAATTTTTGTTTACCAGCAACATGTTTTTGTCCATACATGATGTTGTAAATAGTGCCTTTTGGAATGATAGGTGGCTTAAATCCTGGCCACTGTTCAGGGACAATAGAGCCCGTAATTGTTCCAAAATCATCATCAGGATCGGGTGCTGTAAATTCAACAGTTTCATTCAAACTCTTGATTTGAAAAGCACTGTCTACAGCAAATCGTTGATAAAAGTTTAGAAAGGAACCATTCACACTCTCATGAATAGGTTGGTAAATAATGGACGTCAGCATAAATTCGCCATTAATTCGTTCAAATTGATACTGCTTAATGGTCTTGATAGGAAATAATATTTTTTCTACCGTGACATTCTTCACCGTAGTGTCTTTTACAACTTCCATCTGCTTGAATCTGTCAAAAATCAATGTAAAATAGCCTTGCTTCATAAAGAAGTAGTCCATTTTCCACTGATTTTTTGTAATGGTGCGTTCTTGCTTACCATTCTTCATGACGGGTAAGGGGAATTTGATGCGCTTGTATTGCAGCTTCTTGTTGGCAGCAAAGTTAAAGAAGAAGTCATCAAACAACTCATCTGCCGATTTGGACATCGGCGATTCGGCAATAATGTTCGACAGCGTATCGTCCTCAAGGGTATCAGTTGTCGCAGAGTCTACCGCAAGGGTGTCCACCGCTGTTGGCTTTTTATCGAAACAACCAGCAGTTGAAAACAGCAAAGCTATCAACACAAAAAAAACTAAGGCAACAAAAGTTGCTTTTCTCAACAGATTATTTTTCTCTTTTATCATGGTCTCTCAAATTTCATCTTAAAACGAATTACTTGGTGTCAAACATACTTCATCTTATTGATTGTTGACGGAGTGGGCGTACTGTTCATACGTCCCTTTAACCATTCTTATGCAAATTTACTACTTAATTTTGAGATAAGTCGTGTTTTTAATGTAAAAATATTACCTTTGCAAAGAGGAAATTATATAAGTTACTATGTTTGCAAAGGCTAACACACGGAGACAAGTCGGATGCCGCTCTTCGGAGGCTTCGCGCCTCCG
>NZ_QFFX01000118.1:0-3113 GCF_023522295.1 Prevotella sp. TCVGH
ATATTGACTGCGGGTGAGCCAATAGTGCTCAAAAACAAGAATGATAGAGGATGGGGTAAGGTTTTGCAGAGGTCTCGGTAAATGAAATAAATAGATAAAAAAGTCATAAATATTGTGCAGTCTTTTCGTGGTTTTCTGCTCTTAACAATAAAAGACAAAACTCAAAAGAAAGAATGTACAGTATTTATGACTACATCCACAACGGAATAGTATTTGCCAACAATGTAATACGCAGACGGCATAAGGTACTTACTTCCTTGATGATATATTCCACTACCAACTGCCAGTCACGTTGCAAGCACTGTTCCATTTGGAAGAAACCTACGGAAAATTTAAGATTAGACGACATCATCAAGATAATGAACAGCAAATGTATAACGAAACGCACGACGGTCGGCTTGGAGGGAGGTGAGTTTATCCTTCATCCCGAAGCAGACAAGATATTGGGATGGTTTGACACTCATCATCCTAACTATACGCTGCTGTCTAATTGTCTTGCGGTAAACAAGGTAATTTCTGCTGTAAAAAATCATCACCCCAAGCATCTGTATATTTCACTTGACGGCACCAGAGAAACCTATCTCTATATGCGTGGCAGGGATGGATATGATAAGGTTATCGAAGTTATAGAGGCGTGTAGGGATATTGTTCCTATTTCCTTGATGTTTTGCCTTTCTCCGTGGAACTCGTTTGAGGATATGAAGCATGTCATAGATTGTGCCAAGAAATATAGCATAGACGTGCGTATTGGCATTTACAGCACAATGTCATTCTTTGACACGACCAAGGACTTGATGGAAGCCAATGATGATAATTTCATCCGTCAGATACCTTCATCCATACATCAAACGGATGAAAATTTTGATTTTGTGGCCCTATATGACGAATGGAAGAATAACAGGCTGAAACTGAGGTGCCATAGCATTTTCAGTGAGTTGGTCATCCATTCCAATGGTGATGTCCCGTTGTGCCAGAATTTGGACGTGGTCTTGGGCAACACTCATGAGAACACGCTTGACGAGATATTCAATTCAAAGGAAACCTGTAAGATTCAGTGTCAACACTCCAAAACGTGTAATCAATGCTGGATCAACTATCACCGGAAGTATGATATTATCCTATTAAGGAATCTGGAGAAAATGTTTCCTAAGCGACTGATAGAGTTGTTTTACGGGAAATATCAATGGACCAGCAACACGCAAATCACCTATAAGGAACATTTCAAGCAAATAACAGCATAAACTATGGGATATATAGACGAAATCATCGGCAGATACAAGAGTGTGCGGAGCATAAGGAAACTGAACCATATCTACACCCAACGGTATGCTCTTGTAGGTCTTGGCAATCATTGTGTCAGTAACCTGTTGCCTGTGATACAATATCTTCAGTTGCCATTGAAATACATCTGTTGCACCTCGGAGAAGAAAGCCGGGCTGATTTCTCAAAAGTACAAGGGAGTAAAAGGTACGACTTCTTTACAAGACATCTTGAATGATGATACGGTTTCGGGAGTCTTTGTGGCTGCTAATCCACATTCGCACTTTCATATAGCAAACGAAGTCATTAAAGCAGGGAAGTCCTTATTCATAGAGAAACCACCGTGTGAGAACGAGAGGGAACTAAAGTCTTTGACCGATACCGTCAAATTATACGGGTCAAAACATATCGTTGTCGGACTGCAAAGACGTTTTGCCCCAGCCACTCAAATCCTGCAAAAGCGATTGAGAATTGGGAGGGGGCGGCACTATCATTATCGCTATCTTACGGGGTTATACCCAGAGGGTGATGCCCTGCTCGACCTGTTCATCCATCCTCTTGACTATGTTACGTTTCTCTTTGGTAAAGCAAGGGTAAAGGCAGCAGAGGAAATGCGCAGCAAGGATGGTACCCTGACCTTATTCCTTATGTTGGAACATCAAAGTATAACGGGGATGCTGGAACTATCAACAGATTACTCTTGGCAGGATGCACAGGAACAATTAAGTATTAGTACGGACAAAGGACAATATGTATTGGACAGAATGGAAAGACTCGATTTTTCCCCAAGACACTCTGCTATATGGGGAATCCCTTTGGAAAAGGTCTTCCAAAATAATGCAACCGTTGTCAGCCTATACGGAAGGAATGGTTTTGTACCAACGGTTGGGAATAACCAAATTGTGTCACAAGGGTTCTTCTCTGAGATTCAAGCGTTTGCCGATATGGTTGAAAACAGATGCGAGGATAATCATGCCTTTTGCTTGGAAAGTGTCAAGCATGTTTATTCCATAATGGCAGAAATAAAGAAGTATATGAACATAATTGACGACCACATATTATAATAACTAATTAAATCCAACAAATTATGAAAAGGTATTTTTGTGTATTACAGGCGTTCATCTTCTCGTTGCTGTTTATTGGTTGCAGCAATGAAGATGAGTCTGCTTCAACTCCCACAGTGCAAGCATCGAAAACGGAATTGTTTGCTATAGGGACAGCCCGAATGACAAGAGCCGCTTCAAGCCCCTATCTCTTTACACTTGACAACATCAAGTCTTTCAACGCGCAGACCCGTGAGATTATTTTTCAAGATTTTGAGCCGACAAGTCTGCTCTTTCCCATTTATCGTAACATAGAAATACATTCGTATGGTAAGGTTCTACTCCATATCTCAACGTTTGTGTCATCTTTCAATAGTCAAATCTTCACAGACTTATCATTAGTTTCAGAATCTGGCAAGTTTTATCTGAGTGACTGTTACCCACGCAATATTGAGGACAATAGTCAATATGTTAAAGAGAACAAGGCCATTCAAAAAGCAAAAGAAAAAAGAGCGGCAGAATGGGGAGAGTTTCTCTCAATACTCAAAAAACACGGGAAGTTGATTGAATAGTAAACAGAAATACGTAATAATATAAGCAAGAAATAACTTGTAATTATGTTTATATAAATATCAACATATAAAATCCTTGTAATTATGAAAAAAGTATTTTACAGCCTAATCCTTTTCTGTGGATTATCTGCATGTTCCTCAGAGAAGGTAGCTCTTGAACCATTAAGTTACTATGTTTGCAAAGGCTAACACACGGAGACAAGTCGGATGCCGCTCTTCGGAGGCTTCGCGCCTCCGG
>NZ_QFFX01000119.1:0-3039 GCF_023522295.1 Prevotella sp. TCVGH
CGCTTCTTTCGTAAAAACAACTATTTGAAACGTCCGTGAGACCTCCTCGGATAAGAACATTATCTTTCCATCTTATAATCGGCAGGTCGATAAGCCTGAAGTTGTTCGTCAAAAACGTATTTCTGACCATCTTCAGCCTCCATGTAATGCAGGTGTTCATCGCCTTTGAACATCGCTCTTACCTCCACTCCACTCTCAAGACGAATGACTTTCCACCCGCTCTTTTTGACTGGTATGGCGACAACCCACTGCGCCATCCATATAAATAATAAAACGGAGAATAATCTTTTCATGCCATATTTTCTATTTGATGACAAAAATAATGAAAAGATTTTTAAAATCATTGCGAAGATTCAAATAAGAAGTACATAACCATCAAGCACGTACGTTCTCATGCTTTGTGCCTTCAAAACCGTGACAAGAGCATCACGAACGCTCACCAATGGACATCTTTTGAGCTTACAGACCAAAATGTAGGCGGTAGACTACCATTGGGAAAAAGGAGAAATGATATTGTGACACGTACGCTCGTTTGTCAATATCATAAAACATGTACGCGATATTTTTTCGATTGGTGAGGTTAATCAAGTCAATTCCCCACTCCTGTGAGACCTTCTTACCATTCAGTCTACCGCCCAAACGAGTGTCCAATCTGAAGTAAACAGGCATTTGTTCTTGATACCACTGATCGTATTGGTACACCTGGTCGTGAGCCACTTGAGACGCCACCTCGTCAACAGGCGTGTATCTCAAGCCACCCGAGAGCGCCAACTGAGGTGAGGCAAAGAGGGTCCACTTGCTGCTCACAGGCCATTCAAACCCACCAGTGACATTCAGGATGTAACCACCATCAAACACTGTGCTGAATTCATGGTTGAGTACTGGGTCGGTATAGCGTGAGCGATAGAGGGTGCCGGACATCAAGAAGAAATAATTTTTGCTGAAGAATTTTTCCACCGTAAGTTCAAGTCCATAGTTTCGTCCCCTGCCAATATTGCGAAGTCCGGCGATGCGTTCCATGGAGTTTTCGCCTGCTCCATAATTGAGTAGCGACACTCCATAGGCTTTGTTCTCAGCCGCAATATCAAAAAGCCATTGATAATATAGTTCTGTATGCACACGCCAATCCTTGTTAATTTGGTAGTTGTGCGAGAGGTTTGCATGCCAACTCTTGGAAAAACCCAAGTGATGATTGCTGTCCGAATAATGACCATCGGCCTCTCTGACAAAGAAAAAAGTGTGCGGAGGCAACTGACTGTAAAGGCCTCCTGCGAGGCCAATGGTGTGATGGGTACCAAGTTTTAACTCAGCAGCAGCGCGTGGTTCCAAAGCATAGTTACCATTCAGGGGCAAATAACTGCCATGTACGCCTGCAGTGACAGTAAAAGCATCGCTGAACAAATGTTGATACTGCGCATAAGCGCGATAAAGTGATAATGTGCTTCTATCGTCATTGAGGGGATAGGGTGTATCTTCCACCTCATTGAACACATTGAGATAATATTGATCGACAACCGTACCCACATAAAGATTGTCGTGATGCGTGGATAATCGATGACGGATATCGGCCGAAAACGAGAGTTTGTGTTCCTTGGTAAGATCCGTAAAAATCATTTTAAAGTCTTCTTGATTAGCCAATTTCTTATTGTACACTCTCATCTTTATATCATTATAGTTCCAAGAAAGTGTGGCATGAAGATCGGTCCGAGCAGCCAGTTGGCCATGATAGACCATACCTAACAATGCCAAGCCACTGCGTAAGTTAACCTTTTGGTCAAACGATAGATTGTCAACTTGCACGGTCGTACCCGCCCCGGAGAGTTCTGATGTCTTGAGATGAATGCTACTTGTACCTACAATGCCAATCAATGAAAGCGTGTGACCCTCATGGATGCGCCAATCTATCTTGGTTGTTAGGTCTTGATATCTTGGGACAACAGCCATGGATTTACCGAAAATCTTCATAGCATAGCTTGCCAACTCTGGGATGGAATAACGATAAGAGGCAAGATAGGTCATCGAACCATCCTTGTTCATCGGCCCCTCTGTCATGAGTTCGGCTCCATTATAGCCCATCTGGAAACGCATTTGGTGGTTGTTGGGATTGCCTTTTCTCAGATTCAAATCAAAGATTGCCGCAAGTGCATTGCCTTTTGTTGCCTGCCAACCGCCCAACAAAAAGTCAGAGTTGGTAACAACATTCATATTAAGGGCAGTTACCTGTCCAGCTGTCATTCCCAATCCGGCGTTGAAATGGTTAGGATTTGGAATTTCAATCCCATCCAATCGATATTGCACCCCTAATGATGAGTTGCCTCTCACCACAATCTCATTACGCGAATCATTGATGGGCATCACGCCTGCAAAGCTCCTCACCATCCTGCTTGGATCGCCTAACGAACCCGCATAACGCTCTGTTTCTTCCACACTAAAGCTGCGAGCACCTGCATAGGCAAGCGGCTGTAGGGGCCGAGCTTTGTTGTAATATCGCTTCACCTCTACGCCCTTTAGATTATAAGTGGCAGACTCCAGTTTGACATCAAGCGACACTTCTTCACCCATAACCAACAACAAACTAATCTCCTTGTCCTGGTAGCCCACTGAACTGGCCCGCAAAACTTGCCTACCCAACGGAACGTGTAGTTCAAAACGACCCGCTTTATCTGTGGTTTGGGTGATTGAAGGCTCCGCGTTTACAATGCTCAAACTAACATCAGCCAACGGGTTTCCATGAATGTCCGTCACCCTACCCAATACCTTTTGCGTTCTGTTTCCTTGTGCCATGATGGACATGGAAACAACTAACAACAGCATACAAGTGCCAATCCACCTTTTCATCATACGATAGTTATAAGATTTGTTCGCGCCAAAATTAATTATATCATATTACAAACCTGTTAAAATCCCACCAATTAATCATGAATGTTCACTACTTTCTCATTGAAGTTTTGCTGAATTTAGCAATCGAGTAGGAGGTAAACACTAATCATAGGTGTTTATTTCCTACTTTCGTGTTCACCGACCTCTCACACCACCGTA